>NZ_JRFE01000007.1 GCF_000756305.1 Myxosarcina sp. GI1 | reverse complement strand
GTAACTGCTGTTTGAAAAACCTTTTGAGTATTGAGACTGTTACGAATTGCCAGGGTAATTTCGTTTAATAATTTGGCTTCTTTTAACTTAATTGCCAAAGAATTTTTTGCCTGTTGGCGAACTTTAATTTCTGCTTGTAGTTGTTGATTTTGTTTGGCTAGTAATTTATTTTGTTTGGTTAATAAGCTGCGCTGTAGCCTTTCTCTTTCTAATAGTTGTGCTTGGTAGATAGCTATACCTAATTGGGTGGCAATTTTTTGGACGAACTGAATTTCTTCTGCTTGCCACTGGCGGGGACAGGAACACTGGTGAATGCACAATAAACCCCATAATTTATTACCTTCTAGCAGGGGAATGACTAGATTAGCTTTGATTTGAAAGTGAGATAAAATCTCATAGTAGCAATCAGTTAAGTTTTCGGCTTTAACATCGGCAAAAGTATACACTTTCCCTTTGTGATAATTAATGACACATCTTTCGCCAAAGCAGCGATCGCGTATTTTTTCCTTTAATGCCGATTTAAATTCTGGCAGCACGCTTTCGGCTACAAACTCTCCTTCTGAGTAATCAGCATCTAGATCGAAGCGTAAAATTGCTACTCTATCGGCTTGTAATAAACGTCTGACTTTGGTAACTGTCGTTTGAAAAATCTTTTGCGTATCGAGACTTTTCCGTATAGCCTGGGTAATTTGATTGAATAGCTTGGCTTTTTGTAATTGAATTTCTAAAGAAGCTTCAATCTCCTGGCGATCGCTAATGTCTTCATAAGTACCTAAAATTCCGATTACATTACCTTCGTCATCGTGCAGGGGAATTTTGTTGGTATCGAGCCAGGTTAATTTGCCATCGGCTCTCAACTGAGTTTCAACTATATGATATTCTGGCGTATCGCTATCTATAACTCGGCGATCGCACTCTCGATACCAATCAGATTCTTCCTTTGTCCAGGGTAAATCGTAATCATTTTTGCCAACGATTGCTTCTGGTGTTTCTAATCCCGCGTTTCTAGCAAAATTTCGGTTACAACCTAAATAATTAGAGTTACGGTCTTTCCAAAAAATAGACTGTGGTATATTGTCCATTACTAACCGAAAAAAAATCTGAGTTTCGGACAGTTTTTGAGTTTCCATCGATTGCCATTAGTAACTTGCAGCTTAAGATTTCTACTTTAGCCTCGAAAACTTTTCATGGCATTAGTTTGAATCCAGAAAACATAATGAAAGATAATTTGTGACTGGAAAAAGAGCAGTAAAATTTACAATTTCTAAATTTATCTCAGTTTTTTTTATACAGTTTTTTCTGAAGATCTACTAGATTTAGCTAAATAAATACCGAATAAAATTAATATAAAAATTACTCCATTAAACAAACTCAAACGTTCGCCAAAAATAATCCAGGCGAATATAGCAGTAATTACTGGCTCTGATAGTAAAAATATTGCCACAAAACTAGAAGTAAATTGCTTGAGACTATAAATTAATAAACCTTGTCCGAGTACCTGACAAACAACCGCAAAAGCAATTACAATTAACCAGCCTTGCCAAGTATAAGGAAAAAGATGTTCTTCGGTAAATAAAACCAACGGTAGAGTAAACAAAGCTCCAAAACCACAACGCCACAGCAAAATTTTCGATGTATCGAATTTATCTCGCACGCTACCAATAACTAGCAGATTAATCGCATAAAAAAACGCTGCCAGTAAGGCCAATCCATCACCAATCAAATAATCTCGTCCTGCCTGCCAATCACCCCAGCTTAAAGCAATTGCTCCTAATACTGCTAAAATCGTGCCAACTATAAATTTTCGCTCAAAACTCTGGTTGAAGAGGAGCCAGCCGCCAAGATTAGTAAACAATGGTGTTAAGTTACGCAATACTGTTGAATTGGCAATACTAGTTTGAGTTATCGACCATGCCCAACAGATTACCGAGGCACTAGAAACTATTGCTACTAAAATTAATAAACCACTTTCTCGATAGGTTTGAGAAAATGTCGCGGTGACTTTATCTTTTGATAAATGTCGAATCGTTGCTAATTCTCGCCACAGCCATAAAGTAATAGTAGCAATCCAAAGTCGGTTAAAAACAGTGGCATTAGGACCTATTTCAACTTCACTAAGTTTAATAAAGATAGCTGCAAAAGACAGAGCGAGTGTTGCTACCGATAGAGAAATTAATGCGGTTGTAGTCGGATTTGCCCGTAATTTTACTTCTAGCTTTTGAAAAAAATTTGCAGCTCGCTCCGATCGATTGTTTGAAGTTTCTATCGTGCGCTTTTGATTCAAAATAAATTAAGTAATAGGTCGGTTATTTCACAAAACTAAAAAAAAGACGCTCTGTAGAACGCCTTTATCTTTTGACATCTTATCTTTGTTTATTTACCCATGCCTAACTGTTGAGCTTTCTGATAAACTTTACCCTCAGTCAGCAGAGAAGGCGCAATCACTACATCCACCTGCTGCATTTCTTTGAGATTTTTGGCTCCTAAAGTTCCCATACTGGTTTTAATTGCACCGAGTAGATTATGAGTACCGTCATCTAGTTTGGCAGGACCGACTAAAATTTCGGCAATTGTACCTGTCGTTCCTACTTTAATACGAGTACCGCGAGGCAATACGGGGCTAGGTGTAGCCATACCCCAATGATAGTCATTTCCTGGAGCCTCGGCAGCGCGAGCAATGGGGGACCCAATCATGACCGCATCTGCTCCACAAGCCAAACATTTACAAATATCGCCTCCTGTAATAATTCCGCCATCGGCAATTATTGGAACGTATTTACCAGTTTCGGCATGGTATTCATCTCTAGCAGCCGCACAGTCTGCCGTTGCCGTTGCTTGAGGTACTCCTACTCCCAATACACCGCGAGAAGTACAGGCAGCACCAGGTCCGATACCTACAAGTATTGCTGCCGCACCAGCCTTAATTAGATTCATCGCGACTTCATAAGTAACGCAGTTACCCAGAACTACAGGAATCGGCATCGCTTCACAAAACTCAGCCAAATCCAAAGGAGCTACTTTTTCAGGACTGAGATGAGCCGTAGAAACTACCGTTGCTTGAACGAACAATAGATCGGCACCAGCTTTAGCCACTACCTCACCATATTTACTCGCTCCCGCAGGTGTTAAACTGACTGCGGCAATACCGCCCTGTTGTTTTATCTCTTTGATTCTCTGCTCGATTAGCTCTGGTTGAATTGGTTTGGCATACAGTTCCTGCATCAAACCAACATACTCTTCATTACCAACTGAAGCAATGCGATCGAGAACTGGTTGAGGATCGGCATAACGGGTTTGAATACCTTCAAGGTTTAAAACTCCCATTGAGCCTAGCTCTGACAGCAGCACTGCCATTTTAGTATCGACTACGCTATCCATAGCACTGGCAATAATGGGAATATCTCGCTTAACGCCGCCAATTTCCCAGGTGGTATCTGCCAAACTAGGGTCTAAAGTACGCACTCCAGGAGAAAGTGCAATTTCATCAAATCCATAGGCTCTACGAGCCTTTTTTCCGCGACCAAGTGATATATCCACGCTTTTTTGCCTCCCTTCCCAAAGCTATCTGTCTAGGCTACCAAATTTTATATCGTGCGATCGAGTACAATTTTCTGAGTCTACTCTAAGCTGGATAAATTCTCAATCTACGATTGGGTTCTTCACCAAAACTATTAGAATGTAAGCGATAATGTTCGATTAATTCGTGCTGCATTTTTCTGACTTTTGCCGATCGCGGCAATAGTTCTACAGGCTGCCCTTTGGGAATTACAATCTGTTCTACTGCCAATCTTGCTTCTTCTAGTGCTTCAATTTCGTCGTCGCTTCCTGCCTGGGTAAACAAACGCAGATCGGTAGGTTCGGGAAGATTGGGATCGTCAAGGTCTAATAACTGCCGTAAAGAGCGAGTAATTTGGGGAATGGTATTTGATTTGATCGTATAGATCGGCAGGTGCTTGTGTTTTGCCATCTGTCTCAATTTTGAGTGATGTTTGACCTGCGATCGCAGGGCAATGACCGCATCGGCATTGTCTAAATCTTTAGTTAATGCTACGGGTAAATCTAAAACTTCAATTACCTGCTCTAGCTGAGAGCGACCGATACCGTAGGGATAGACGTATACGGGCAAGTCTTCGCCATTTGGTCCTGGCGAACGAACTTTACTACCGTCTGGCTCTCTGGTCTGCCAAGAGGCTGCCAGCATCGTTTCAAATTCTGGATCGACCGAGCGTGGCGTGGCAACTGATTTAACGGGAGTCATTTTACCCGAAGCACGCAAACCTTGAGGTCGTAGTGGCGTAACCACCGTACTGCGCTTGGAAGTCAAAGCTGGACTTTGAGATGGTTGGGGTTGTTCTTCAGTAATAGTTACTTCGCCATTTTCGTCAACCGTTCTGACTTGAGCGGCTGGTTCGACTCCTCTAAGAAATAAATCTACTGTCGCCGCTACATCTTCATGAACTACCCACTGCTGTCTGGCTAGCATTTCGATTGCGATCGCAAATGTTGGCGGTGCTTTGCGCTCCAAGACGGTTTTTTGCGATCGCCTGCGTCTGGCTTCGTCGTCGCCTAAAGTTACGGCTTGGATACCACCAATCAGATCTGATAGGGTAGGATTTTTAATTAAGTTCTCGATAGTATTACCGTGTGCGGTACCGACTAACTGCACTCCCCGTTCGGCGATGGTTCTTGCCGCCATTGCCTCTAATTCCGTACCAATTTCATCGATAACAATTACTTCTGGCATGTGGTTTTCTACCGCTTCAATCATCACCTGATGCTGAAGTTCTGGTCTGGCTACCTGCATGCGACGAGCGCGACCGATCGCGGGATGGGGTATATCGCCATCGCCAGCAATCTCGTTGGAAGTATCGATAATTACTACCCTTTTGTTAAAGTCGTCGGCTAGCACTCTAGCTATTTCTCTCAATGCCGTGGTTTTACCAACCCCTGGACGACCCAAAAGCAAAATCGATTGACCAGTCTCGACTAAATCGCGTATCATTACAATCGTGCCAAAAATAGCGCGACCGATACGACAGGTCAAACCAATAATTTCGCCCGTACGGTTGCGGATCGCGCTGATGCGATGCAGAGTTCGTTCGATGCCCGCACGATTGTCGGCACTAAACATACCAACTCTGTCAATACAGTGTTGAATTTCTGCTTTAGATACTGGTTCTGTCCTTAAGTAAGCTACATCATTGGCAAAACGAATTTCTGGAGGTCTACCCAGATCTAAAATCACTTCAATTAAACTTTCTTTGTGAGGATGTTTTTCAATTTTCGTGCGAATAGAATCTGGAAAAATTGTTAGAAGTTTGTCTAAATTATCGGTTATTTGCATCCGTTGTGAGGATAAATTTTCCAATCGCATTAAAGTAAAGATAATTAAAAAAATTATACTGGTTTATTCTCGAACTAAAGTTCTATTACCAGAGCGCAGTGGCAATATATAACCAAATTTGGCTTAAGCTCTAGCTTTATTCGGTTGTTTGGGTTCGGCTTTATTTTTTAGTTGCGAAACTAAGTTATTGGCTAAAAATACCGCTTTGTTTAAAAGTTGCGAATTTTGTTCTAATTTGACTGAATAATTCATAGTTTGACTGGCAATATTTTCTAAATTATAAAAATTGACATCTAACTTATTTAAAGTTGGCGATAATAACGAACGAGCATAGCTACCATACGCCACTCCTGCAATAAAGCGCGTTCCTGAAGCAGTAGCAGAATTTTGTCGAGTACTGCTTAATATGCCTTCTCGTTCTAATTTGGTTACGGTGTAATCGTTAGTTCCACCAGCTAATTGAACGTATCCTGGCAAATCGGTAGCCAAAATTTTACGCGCAAAAGCGATCGCCGCATGGGTGGTTCCTTTGCCGATATCGCCACTCATCGAACGTCCGTCGGTTTGCCAAATCAAAGGAATTGGTAAAGGACTTATCAATCGATACAGAGAACGAAGATATTCGAGTACGTGGGGATGGTCGGTACAGCTAATAGCAATTAATTTGAGATTTGATAGTTGAGGAACTATTTGTTGCCAAACTCGCCCGAAGTTATCATAATGACCTACCTGAGTATGAATTTCGATCGCCTCGATCGCCATTTCTTCAATCCAGGGTACGATTGTCTCTATAGTAGTTACACGCTCGCGAGTAGTAATTAAGTTAGAAGGACAAACAGGCAAACACCGTCCGCAACCATAACAAAGGCGATCGACTATTCCTTTATATTTTGACTGAAACACGATAGCTTCAGCAGGGCAAATAGCTACACAGGGTTGAGGGCAATCACCAGGACATAGTTCCGCCTCAAACTGGGCTTTGCGAAAATGAGGATCTTCACCGTCATTAACACTAACCATCAATAAAGGCGACCTGACAACCTGAGATAATTTGACTGCCGTGGCTATTCCTTCTCGCGCTGCTGCAATTACCGCACTATCGGCAGCAACATCTATGCAGTCAGCACCAGCCAGACTATAAGCCAAAGCTAAGTTGCGCACCGCAGGTAAATGTTGGTAGCTAGCTCCGCAAATTAACTTAAACCAGCTACCTGCTTTTAGTGAATGCAGCGGGTGATAAGATTGTCTCACCCTTACATCCTAATCCTTTGTTTGTTATTAGTGGTAAAAAATTTTTATAAAGCAGATCGACAGTAACAATCCGCTCGAATTTCATATCGAATACGAGCGTCCAAATAGCGTTCTCTAAAAATTTTTTGTTAGACATGCAGGCTTATCTATTGTTTTAATGGTATGAAGACTGAATTTGATTTTTGGCATCGTAGGGAATGATACACGAGTTATTACAGGAAATTTTAAAACTCAAACAAGACAGTGCTTTTAGACGCAACCTGTTGAGAACCAATCTGGTAGCGATCGCCTGTTGTTTGTCAATCGGAAGTGTCTATCACAGTCCCAAACGTTCGTCAGAATTAGCAAAAATCGAACAGTTTTCCCATAAAATTTCGGCTGGAATGGTAATTAGAACCTATCAAATTTTTCCTCGCTAACGAACAACGAACAATGATGAGTGTCAATTGGTAACTGCTCATTGCTCGAACTAACTGAAAAAGGCAGTTGTCGTTCCCGATCCGCGATAAAATTTTCTTGGAAATTAACAACTGTCATTGAAATACAATGAATTATTTGATTGCTGTTGTAAGCGATCGCATTAAAGCTGAGGAAGCTTATACGGCTTTAGAACAGGCGGGAATCGAGCGTTCGCAAATCAGTATTTTAGGCAAGGGTTATAAAACTGCTGAGGAATTTGGGTTGGTCGATCCTACGCAACAAGCTAAAAAACGCGCTATGTATATGGCGTATTGGCTAGTTCCCTTTGGTTTTGCAGGAGGCTATCTATTCAATCTAATTACGGGTTTGGATAACCTCGACTGGGCGGGAGATCCAGGAAATCATATAGTCGGCGGTATGTTAGGCGCAATTGGTGGCGCAATGGGCAGTGTTTTTGTAGGAGGAGGTGTCGGCTTAAATTTATTCAATTTTGGTGGTGACGACGAGCTTTCCTATCCCAATCTGCTCGATGAAGGTAAATATTTAGTAGCAGTAAAAGGTTCTGAAGATTCAAGGGTTAGAGCTACACCAATTTTAAGACGGTTTAAACCAGAAAGTTTACAGGGTTATGAAGGATGAAAGAGGCATCGCTTCATCTGTTTTAATAGAGGCGATTTGGCGCAAGTGCGCCCTGGAGCGAGGAGCAGGGGGATATTTGTCGGACTAATTTACTCTTACTTCTACTTCCTGTACCTTGTTTGCTAGACTGGCAGCATAATTGGCTTGTTCTCAAGCTGCCGTATCGATCGCAACATATTTTATATTAGGAGAAATTTAATTATGGCTGTAAATTTGAGCAAAGGGCAACGAATATCTTTAGAAAAAGTTGCTCCAGGACTAATTGAAATTTTTGTTGGCCTGGGATGGGATATTAACGCTACCGATACTGGTGCGGATTTTGATATCGATGCTTCTGTGTTTATGCTCGGTAGCAATGAGAAGCTAATTTCTGACAATCACTTTATTTTCTACAACAATTTAAATAGTCCCGACCCAGAACAATCGGTACAGCAGCGTGGAGACAATCGTACTGGTGCTGGCGAAGGTGATGATGAAATTATTGATATTAATTTAAAAACCGTTCCTAGCGATGTAGCTAAAATGGTCATTGCCGTTACCATCCACGAAGCCGAACAGCGCAAGCAAAACTTCGGTCAGGTGCAAAACGCTTTCGTTCGCGTAGTTAATGGTGCCGATGAAAAAGAAGTTATTCGTTACGACCTGACAGAAGATTTCTCTACCGAGACGGCTTTAATTATGGCAGAACTATATCGCAAAGATGGAGAATGGCGAATGAATGCGGTTGGTGCGGGATATGAAGGTGGTTTGCAAGCTTTGTTAGACCGCTATCAAAGTTAGTGGCACGAAAATATTTTAGTTAAATCGCAAAAATTATTAATTATGGCAATTTCTTTAAAAAAGGGACAGCGAATTTCTCTAACTAAGGAAGCACCTGGTTTAAAACAAATTATGTGTGGTTTGGGTTGGGATGTCGCTGCCAAATCTGGCGGTTTGTTTGGTAGTTTAAAAGGCGATCGCAATTTCGATCTCGACTCTTCGGTTTTCTGCCTCAATGCCGATAAAAAATTAACCGATATTAAAAACGTCATTTATTTTGGCAATCTCAGACATACCAGCGATGCGATCGCCCATCAGGGTGATAATTTAACAGGCGCGGGTGAAGGAGATGATGAGGTGATTAACTTAAATCTGCCTCTAATTCCTGCCGATATTTCTTATTTGGTGTTTGTTATCAATATCTATAAGTGCGCCCAACGCCAGCAGGATTTTAGTCAGGTTAACAATGCTTTTGTTCGCCTGGTCGATCGCGCCAACAACAAAGAACTCGCTCGTTACAATTTATCGGGAAGCGAATATGCGGGTATGACGGGAATGATTTTAGCCGAAGTCTATCGCCACAACAATGAATGGAAATTGGCAGCAATTGGCGATGGCTTTAAAGCCAATGGATTAGAGGATATCGCTAGATTTTATACGTAAACTGATGTTAGTGCTGGCGATCGTAGCTTATCGCGACAGTTAAAAGACTCGCTTCCAATTTAAAACATGCCTTATCGGTTCGGTAAGATAAACTAGAGAGAACAAACGAGCCAATTTATGGTATCGAACTCAGGGACAAATAAGGATTTTTAAATTAAAAGCCTTTTGTACCCATCTATATAGTTTGTAGTACAGTAGTCAAAAAGCTTGGGGAACGATTCTAGGAGATCGGAGTACGCATGGGAAAAGTAGTCGGCATAGATTTGGGAACGACCAACTCCGTAGTAGCCGTAATGGAAGGCGGAAAGCCAGTAGTAATTGCCAATGCCGAAGGAATGAGAACTACTCCTTCTACCATTGGATTTAATAAAAATGGAGAATTGGTAGTCGGACAGTTAGCCAGACGACAAGCGGTATTAAATCCGCAAAATACTTTTTATGGCGTGAAAAGATATATGGGTCGTCAGTACAGCGAACTTCAGCCAGAATCAAAACAGGTTCCCTATACGATTCGTCCTGACGAACTAGGCAATATCAAAATTCGCTGTCCTCGTCTCAAAAAAGAATTTGCTCCAGAGGAAATTTCGGCGATGATTTTACGTAAGTTAGCCGAAGAAGCCGAACGCTATTTGGGAGAGGCGGTTACGGGAGCGGTAATTACCGTACCTGCTTATTTTAATGATTCTCAACGTCAGGCAACTAGAGATGCGGGGAGAATAGCAGGGCTAGAAGTGCTGCGAATTATCAACGAACCAACTGCCGCAGCTTTAGCTTATGGCTTGGAGCAACGACGCGCCCAAACAATCATGGTTTTCGACCTCGGTGGCGGAACCTTTGATGTCACGATTTTAGATATTGGCGATGGAGTGTTTGAAGTTAAAGCTACTAGTGGCGATACTCAACTAGGCGGTAACGACTTCGATCGCCGCATTGTTAATTGGCTGGCAGACGAATTTCAGCAACAAGAAGGTGTAGATTTACGCAAGAGCGATCGTCAGGCACTACAGAGACTGACCGAAGCCGCAGAAAAAGCCAAAATCGAACTTTCAGGTGTGGCAGTTACCGATATCAATCTACCTTTTATTACCGCTACCGAATCGGGACCCAAACACATTGAAACCAGACTGACCAGGGCAAAATTTGAAGAACTATGCGGCGATTTGGTCAGCCGTCTGCGTCGTCCTCTCAAACGCGCTATTTCCGATGCGGGTATTGGACCAATGCAAATTGATGAAGTGGTTTTAGTCGGCGGTTCGACCCGCATTCCAATGGTGCAGGATCTCGTCCGCAGCTATATCGATCTCGAACCCAATCAAAATGTTAACCCCGATGAGGTAGTAGCCATCGGCGCGGCAATTCAGTCGGGAATTATTACCAACGAAGTCAAAGACATCTTATTGTTAGATGTCACTCCTCTATCTTTAGGACTCGAAACCATTGGCGGCTTAATGAAAAAGCTTCTACCCCGTAATACTACAATTCCCGTAAGGCGCGGCGATGTCTTTTCTACAGGTGAAAACAACCAAACCATGGTAGAGGTACACGTCCTTCAGGGAGAACGGGAAATGGCGGCAGGTAACAAATCTTTGGGACGATTCAAACTTACGGGAATTCCCCCCGCCCCTAGAGGTATACCGCAAATTCAGGTGTCTTTTGATATCGATGCTAACGGGATCTTACAGGTAACTGCGAGAGATAAAACTACTGGCAGAGAACAGGGAATTACGGTTTCAGGAGCCTCAACCCTCAGCGAAGCCGAAATAAACCGCATGATTGGCGAAGCCGAACAGTTTGCCGATGAAGACCGCGCCCGTAGAGAACGGGTAGAAAAACGCAATCGCGCCAGATCTTTGACCGATCGCGCCCAACGCAAACTCAAAGAAGTTACTCTCGATTTTGGCAGTCAGTTTGCTGGCTACTATCGCCGTCGCATCGATGTACTGTGTGAAGAAATTCTCAAAAGCCTCGAACAAAATGACGAACGGGGTTTAGATCGCTCCCAAGCCGATTTACAAGATGTACTTTACGAACTCAATCGCGAAGTAAGACTGCAATACGAAGATGAAGAAGACGACGATTTCTTTGGCTCGCTTCGTAAGACTTTCTTAGGTGACGACGATAAAGTTATCGAGGATTATTCTTACGATCCCCGTCGTCCTGACTACCGCAATGGTTATGGCGGCTATCCTCCCGAACCAGTCGATCGCGGCTATACGGGTTACGATGGCTACCGCGATAATCCTCCTCGGGAGCGACCCCGTCAGGGAGGTTATGACGAATGGGACGATCTACCTCCCAACCAACCCCGTCGTGGATACGACAACGAACCTTATCGGGAGCCACAAAGCCGTCCTGCGAGAGGTTATGATGATTATGCCGAACGCGATTACGCTCCGCGTACCGCCAAAGGCGATCGCCGCAGCACTCCTCGTTCTTCCAATGGCTATAGCGGCAACAATCCTAATTATAATCGCCGCGATGTACCTGGTTCGAGAACTGCCCCTGACGATAGTTCCACAAACCGCTACTACAACAATCGCAACCGCCCGCAAAATATTCCCTATGAAAATGATTGGGATGAAGATGATGATGAATGGTTCTAAACTACGAACATTTAAAGAACGAGCGTTTAATATGTCGAGCGGTCGTCTAGAGATGGCGAAAAAACCTCGGCATTGCTGCTCGATGAATAATTAATAGTCAGCGAAAAATATTAGATAGATAATTGATAATTGCTCATTGTAAAAGTAACTGATAATTAACTGATGCCAAACGTGCGGAACTATTATGAAATTTTGGGCGTTAGCAAGAATGCTTCAAGCATAGAGATTAAAAAGGCTTATCGTACCCTAGCAAGACGCTATCATCCCGATGCCAATCCAGGAAATAAAGCAGCGGAAGAAAAATTTAAAGACATTAACGAGGCGTACGAAATTCTTTCCGACCAGACTAGAAGGGTTCAATACGACCAACGGTTTAAAAAAGGTATCGGTGGTAGAAATAACAATGCATCGGTAAATAACTTTACTCGCAACAATCGTGCTGGGGCGAGAGCCGCTACAGCGGAGCGTTCTGGCGTTAGGGTAGAGGATGATTTTTATCGTCCTGGAACTACTAGAAGAGAGAGAGTCGTTACTCCCACACGCCGCGACATCGAAGCCAAACTGACTTTACCTTTAGATCGGGCATATCGTGGCGGTAAAGAAAAAATTCGGCTCGAAGATGGGCGATCGCTAGAAGTAGCTATGCCTCCTGGAATGGTAGACGGACAGAGAATCAGGCTTAAAGGTCAGGGTATTGAAGGGGGCAATCTCTATCTCAAAATTACCGTCGCCCGCCATCCTTTTTTTGAAGTTCAGGGGGCAAATATTTATTGTAAAGTTCCGATTACGCTTACTGAAGCAGTTTTGGGCAGCTCGATCGAAGTACCGACTATCGATGGTTTGGTCAGAGTAACCGTACCCCAAGGCGTAAGATCTGGTCAAAGATTGCGTTTGGCTAACAAAGGCTATCTCGAACGCTCTGGCGATCGCCCCGAATCATTTAATGGTAATGCTCGTGGCGATCAGTTGGTCGAACTGCAAATTGTCGCTCCTAAAGAAATAAGCGAAGCCGAACGAGAACTATACGAACAATTGAGAGAATTAGAGCAGTTTAATCCCCGTCAGAATATAATCAAAAACTTACGGTTTTGAAGTTGAAATTCATAGCCAAGGAAGCAGAGAAGAAAGATATATAGTCATTTTAATTTAGAGTGAAACAATCTCTTTTTGCTATAAAAGTCTTCCAGCCAAAAAAAATGTTTCGTTTTTATTTGAAATAACGATACTTTCTACTTTCTACTTTTTACTTCCTACTTTTTCATGATTCCCAGACGCTATCAAAGAATAAAACAAGTTTTAGACCGCCGACAGCCAGATTTAACAATTTTGACCGAAGACGTTCACAAACCCCATAACTTTTCGGCAATTATTCGTACCTGCGATGCGGTAGGAGTTTTTGAGGTTCATGCTGTCAATCGCCATAGCGAAATGCCTACCTATTCTCAAGTCGCTCAGGGAAGTGAAAAATGGGTTGGTTTGCAGGTGCATCCCGATATCAAAACGGCGATCTCTCGGTTACAGCAGTCGGGACACGCAGTTTATGCCGCTCACTTTAGCGACAAGGCGATCGACTATCGCCAGGTAGACTATACTCAACATACGGCAATTTTAATGGGTACGGAAAGATGGGGCGTAACTGAGACTGCTGCCAATTTAGCCGACGGACATTTAGTAATTCCCATGTTAGGTATGGTACAGTCCCTTAATGTCTCGGTAGCTGCTGCCGTAATATTGTTTGAAGCTCAACGTCAGAGATTGGCAGCAGGTTTATACAATAAAGTTCGTCTCGATCGCCAAATTTACCAAAAGGCAATTTTTGAGTGGGGTTATCCAGAACTAGCAGCGATGTATCGCCAACAAGGAAAACCCTATCCCGAATTAGGAGAAGAAGGCGAAATAATTAAATAATCTCTGCTAAGATAATAATCAATTTATCTTAAGGTACACGATCGCAATATTGATTTAAACTAATTCTGCTCTTGCTTTTTGGAGAACTTTTCCCGCAGATTGGGCAAAAACCACAGTGAGTAATAGCCCTAAAATGAAATCTGGCAAAAACGAACCAGTTAGTAAAACTAAGCCAGCAGTTATTAACACTGAGGTATTGGCAATAATGTCGTTACGTGAACACAGCCAAACTGAAGACATATTAATATTGTCGTTACGGTGACGAATCAGCAGTAAAAAGCAGATTAGGTTAGCTACTAAAGCTAAAATACCGATCTCGCTCATCAAACCAACTGTAGGGACAGTTTGAGCAAACAATTGACAGGTAGCTCTGGCAAATACAGCGATCGCCGTAAGAAACATAATACCGCCTTTGAGTATAGCCGATCGCGCCTGGGCTTTTTTACCTTTTTGAATGACACAAAGGCTACAGCCATAAACTAAAGCATCGCCCAGCATATCTAAGGAATCACCTGTTAGAGATAAAGAGGCTGCTTTAATTCCCCCGCTAAACTCTACTACGAACATCACCGCATTGATTATCAAAATAATCCACAACACTTTACTCTGGCGTTGTTGTAGCTTTTCTAATTCCTTTGCTTTGTGTTGACAACAGTGTTCTGCCATTATTATTTTAACGTTCAAATGATTGTTTGAATAATATTTATGATATCTCTCAAACGTTCAAAAAAACATTAGAATATAAGCTACATTGAAACTATCGAAATAGAGAAAAATCAAGTCATACTGAGTAAAAGCTATATTAACTCACGCAAAGAGTAGCTGAGAATATCAGTTATACGCCTATCTTTTAGGGAATAATAAGCTAATTTACCGTCATTACGATATTTAAGTAATTTCAGATCGCGCATTTTCCGCAAATGATGGGAAGCGGTAGCGATCTTGACATTTAACAAGGCAGCAATATCGCAGACACAAAGCTCATCACCGTTTCTCAGGGCATAAAGTATCTTAACCCGCGATCGGTCTGCCAAAGCATTAAAGATAACCGTCATTTCCTCTAAAGTATCTTCATTAGGTAAAGTTGAGCGAATTTGCGTAACTAACTCGGTGTTGAAACATCTTACCTGACAAAGATCGTCTGCTTTGGTTTTACTCACGGGTTATATAAGGGTAACGGCTAAATTTTATTTAGTTCAATGGTACAAGATAGTTGATTTTCTAATGGGTCAGAAAGCGCGATCGCAGCTAAACCAAACTACAGAACTTAAGTAATGCGATCTGAACATTAATTAAAATGTCTAGAAGAAGATAACTAATCTAATCAAGATTTATATGCCAAGGTAGAAAATTTAACTATCTTTTGAATTAGAATCTTATAGGCAAATTTTAAAAAACTGGATTTTTCCGAAGTATTTTATGCTTGGGATTGTAGCAATTAAGATGAAGCCAGTTCATGTTGGCGATCGCTTCTACAACTAAAAAATTACCCGATCGCCAAAAAGCCGAAAAGATTTACTGTTTCGGCGATCTAGTGGGTTATGGTCTTTATCCCACCAATTTCACGCTAATTAGATACTCTCAACTGAGAACCCCGATCGCCTTTATAAACTTCAATTCTTGTTTGAAAGGCTTCTTTAAATTGCGGCATGTGGGTAACGGTAAGGATACAGGCAAAATCTGAAGCGATCGCATTAATTGCTGCTACCAAACGTTCGCAACCTTCGGCATCTTGAGTGCCAAATCCTTCATCGACAATTAACATCTGAAGGGCAGTTCCCGCTCGTTGAGCTAGGAGTTTAGCTAATGCCAATCTTACCGAAAAATTAATCCGAAAAGCTTCACCACCAGAATAAGTTTCGTAGGGGCGCGTTCCTCCTGCATCGGCAATTAAAATATCTAAGGTATCGATAAGCTTAGTCTTTTTCTTAGAACGGTTTTTGCTTGCTTTTTGGGTTAAAAACTGAACGTGAAACTGATTTCCCGTCAGTCTGGCTAAAATTTGATTGGTTTCGGCTTCAAGCTGAGGCAGGACATTTTCAATGGTTAGTGCCTGAATGCCATTTTTACCAAAGGCTTGGGTTAGCTCTTGATAGATGCGAAACTGTTTTTCATACTCTTTTAACTGTTTGCCTTTTTCTTGGTATTTTGTTTTGAGGTTATCAATTTGGCTTATTGTCTGCTGCAACCTACCGCTTTGAGAAATTAATTCGTCTAACTGCTGGCGGCGTTGGTGAATAGTAAGATCTAGCTGTTGAATTTCACTACGGTAGTCGTCTATCTGGTTTTTCTGAGCGATGTAGTTATCTAACTGTTGTCGGGCGGTATTTTTGTCTTGCAAACGCGAGCGTAACAAGCTTTCTAACTCCTGCAATTTCTTTTGTAGTTGGGGATATTCCTGTTTGGCTTGCTGTAATTCTTGATGTTTGAATTGCCAAGATTGTGCCTGACGTAATGAAGCCAAAATATTTTGATGGATAGTGCGATTGTAACCCAACTCTTTTATTTGCCGTTCTATATCGTTTATTTGCTGTTGAATTTCCGAATCAATAGGTAACTTATCTAACTGCGTTTGTAGCTCGGTAATTTGCTTTAGTAGCTCTGGTTTTTGCCGATCTAATTTTTCCTGACGCGATCGCGCATCTTCTATTTTTGCCTGCTTGATTTCTGCCCATCTCAGGTTATTTACTTCACCTCGAATTAAAGCGTGAGTTTGTTCGTCATAATTTAGCTGCTTAATTTGAGTATCTAGCTGCTTAATCTGTGTCTGAAACTCGACTGCATAATTACCATTACGTAGAGAATTTTCTAAGCTATCTTTTTCTTCTTTAGTAGCCTGTAATTTGTCGTAAATTTCTTCGGTTGCTTCTAGCTGTGCTTCTAGTTGCCCTAATTGTTGCTGCAAAGAATCATAATTTACTATTTCACGAGATATCTGCTGGTATTCCTGACGCAGCAACTGTAATTCGCGATCGCTAGTGGTTAGTTGCTCTCTAATTACCCACATTTGTTCTTCTATTTCTTGTTGCTGTTTGCGGGTTTTGTCAATAACGCGATCGCGATGGTGACGATCTAACTCTTGTTGACATAATGGACAGGCAGCATCGGGTATTGCCAGCATTTCTAATTTTTGCTGTAATTCATGTTTTTGCCGTTCGTAAAGGCGATGATTTTCCTGTAGCTTTGAGCGAAATTCTTTTCTTTCGTTGCCTTTTTCTTCAACTCGTTTTTGATATACTTTTTTCTTATCTAAATCTTCAATCCGAGCATCTACTGTCAACAGGCGATCTCGCTTTTCTGGCACTGTTTGAATATCTAATGCTAGCTGTTGGGCAGAGGTTTGTAATCGCTCCAATCGTTCGTAAAGCCGCGCTTCTTCTCTTTCTATTTTGGTTTGTAAGTTATTTCTCTGTTGCAATAACGGCGAGACATATTGTTGAATTCGATCTAATTCTTGAAGTCTTTGACGATGCTTATTTAATTTAGCGACTGCCTCTGCTACTTCTTCAGAACGAGCTACAGTTTTATGTATTTCTCCTTCCTGTTGCTCGATTGCCTCAATACGAGTTTTTATCTGACTTACTTGTAGGGCGATCGCGTTTTGCTGCCGAACTAACTGTCTTTCTAACTGTTGTTTTTGCTGCTGTGCTTGTTGATGTGCGTCTAGCTTTGCCGATAAATCTTTTTCTGCTGTCTGCCACTTTAATAGTTGTTCGTAACCTTTGGTAATTTCTGTTTCTCGCTGTAGCAATTTGGCGAGTTGCTCTAGTTTGCTTTGTAAGCCTGTAATATCTTCCGTAGCGCGATCGCAGTCTTTAACTAAATTTTGATATTGATTTTCTCGAACACCAATCTGTTGTTCCCAACTCTGACGCTGATATTCTACTGCCTGTATTTGCTGTAGTCTGGCGCGATCGCTTTCCTGTAACTTCTGTAGCTGGGTTATTTGCTGTTTGCCTTGCTCTATTTGAGCTTCAATTTCTTTTCTTTTGGCTAATTCTGTTTCTAAGGGTGCTAGACTCTGCTGTGTTTGTTCGATTTTAATTTTATAATCTCTAGCTATTTCTTTGGCTTGGGAGGCTAATTCTTCGTAGCGATCTAACTTTAATAAGTCTGCCAAAATCTGCTTGCGTTCGCTAGGACGGCGTAACATAAATTCATCCGCTCTCCCCTGGCGTAAGTAAGCGGAGTTGATAAAAGTATCGTAGTCTAATTTCAAACAGGCATTTATTTCATCCTGTGTTGCTTTCAAGCCTTTGGCGGTAAGGGAACGAAATCTTCCAGACTCGGTTTCTACCTGAAATTCTAAGGAACTACTTCTACCTCTAGGGCGGGAGCGAATAATTCTATAAGTGCGATCGTTATAAATAAAGTCAAAATCTACCCTAACGTTATTTGCTCCACCATGAATCACATCGTCTTCGGTTGCAGCGCGACTTTTACCCCAAATTGCCCAGGTAATTGCTTCTAACAGAGATGACTTTCCCGCGCCATTAGCACCGCAGATACAAGCCGTATGTAGACCGCGAAAGTTTAAGCTTGTATTGCGATAACTTAAAAAGTTCTTGAGAGTAAGCTGTAGCGGAATCATGCTTTAGGGCAATGTCTAAATAAAATAAAGACTGTAGGAGTATATTTGACCTGTTTTCTAGTTTATTGCCGTGTTTATTAGGTTTTCCGCTTTTTTGTTATATAGTTTATAAAAATTTACATTGATTACTTTAATCTATAAATTTTCTTTTGTGTCAGTTTTTGAATTTTGAAACATTTCATAGTAGGGAATACTGTTTTGTACTGAATAATCGATCTTAGAAGCATAGAAATTACCTTCTTTGTCGTAAAAAGCCCAGGCAGTGGGAAAACGCAAGATTGCTCCCATAGTTAAAGGCACTCCAGATTCTTTTAAAACTTTGATTCTTCTGTGGAGTGTACTTCTAGATAACCCTGTTTCTTCTATAAGCTGTTTGTAGGTGTATTTTTTACCGTCAATTAACATCGTTTTTGGTGTTTTTGTGTCATAAATTTAATTGTGACACAAAAAACTGGTTTGAAACTAGTGCGATCGCATTAATTCAGACATATAACACAGCTAATTCTTAACTTCTTTGACTGTTAAAGCACTTATTAAAATACTGATACGTCGCGCTATCTCATAAGCATTCTTCTGAGTAACGATTAGTCTATCAATATCTAGATCTAGCGATCGCCATTAAAATTTTTTCAGTTTTCTTTTGTGTCAGTTTTTGAACTTTGAAACATTTTGGATAGAATGTTGTTTTGTACCGAATAATCGATCTCAACGGACAATATTTATTTCATTTTAAGGTAAAAATAATATTGCTTTTTAAAAATGTATCATAAATTTAAATATGACACATAGATAAAGAGTTAAGCTACAGATAAATAATTTGTATTTCAGTCGCTCATGGCACTACCGAGAATTAAAGTAGCCAAAGATAAAGCCGAATTGGTTCGTAACCTTCTAGATACTAGAGGTACAACTGCACCATTTCAAACTTATGCTGATGTCATAGCGTTTGCTGCTAGTTTGGGAGCAAAACATCAACATCGAGTACCAATTAAAGAAGTATCTGGTAACGAACCCGCACCTATTAGCCTGGAAGTATTTATCTCTCGCGGTTACGATAGCTTAATCAAGCTGCTAGCGATCGCCGAAACTCAAAATATCAAAATTATTGCGCCTCATGATGTTAAAGCAGAGGAGCAAAGAATAGCGATTTTTGAAGAGTATGCCAATGGTGGACTAGAAAAGCTAAGAGAAGAGTTACGCGGTGCGGTAGATTATACAGAAAGATTATTGTTGATTCTCAATGCAGAAAGATTTAAAGAAGAACCTATTGACGAAGAGTTTGACTTAAGTAGGTTTTTGTAAAATCGCGATCGCGTTAATGGCTATGTGAGAGATCGTATTGCCTTTACCAATTTTAGTAGTTTTTTTTGCCAATCATCAGTAAACGAACAATATGTAAATACTGCTGCCCATATTTTTGTATCAAATATTGAACTTTGAAACATTTTTAGAAAAACTGAAATTAAGTGCTTAAACATAATTAATTACATCTTGCGATCTTCCGTTTCCTATTTCCCATTTTCCTTTTACCGCTCTTAAGCAGGAAATTGATTTTGTGAAACAATTTTTATCGCTACATTTGTGTCATATATTTATATTTGACACAAAACTAAAGTTTTTAAAACCTCAAAGAAAAAAGCCTTTGAGGATAAAAATATCGTTGAGAAGTAAAACTAAAACTATTCTGCACCGCGCTCTTCAACATTTACTCTTTGGGTAAACATAGTAATACCGTCGCCACGTACTAAAATAGTCGATAGCCAGTTACTATCTGGA
Source organism: Myxosarcina sp. GI1 (assembly GCF_000756305.1). NCBI lineage: Bacteria > Bacillati > Cyanobacteriota > Cyanophyceae > Pleurocapsales > Pleurocapsaceae > Myxosarcina > Myxosarcina sp. GI1. The sequence goes on along the minus strand of NZ_JRFE01000007.1, from coordinate 107,466 downwards.
AGCAGCGGTGCGGTAACTAATTTATAGATCCCTCCTGCCGACAGTGGCTGTAACTCTAAAGCAGTAGGATTGAGGTAGCGATCGCTTGTCGTTCTCTCTTCTTCTACCGCACCTAACAGTACGTCTTGCTGAAGGGGTTCGGTAACGACAACATCAAAATTATATTGTTCGCCAGTTTCTACAGTTTTGGGCGCGAAAACTTCAATCTGTGGGGGATTTTGACCAGAGGTTAGTTTGGTTTCTTCTGATAAAATCTCTTGACGAATTATTTTACCATCTTGAAAATACTGGCGCGATCGCAAAGTAGAATCGAGCCGAACGTCTCTTCCTTGGTTATTTTTAGTTCCACTAATTTTGGTTGAGGTTTCGGCTACTAGCTCATTGCCGTTATTTTCCCATGATTCTATGGTAGTTGTGTAGTTTAGATTGGAATAGTCTTCCCACATTTGAGACAGTGCCTGAGATAGAGAACTGCGCGACAAACCATCGGTGTTGGTATATTCGGAACTATAGTATTCCATCACTGCTGATATATCTTTATCGTTAGCAGCCGCTTCTATTTCTGAAATAATTGTTTGTAGTTTTTTAGGTGCATCTGCAGTTTGCGCCTCAGCCAGACTTCCAGATACTCCCCAAATACCCAAACCAAGTAACAAAGCGATCGACCAGTTATACTTAAACAGGCGGTTTTTCATATTAGCCAAAATTTTCATAAAGTTTATTTTTGGTATTACAAGTAAAATATATAAAACTTTTTTCTGCTTAACGATTCTCAATAAATTAGTAATAGCATTTTATTAAATCTTTAACATATTAAAACCCAAGTTTATCAGATCTTCATCATTGGCACTTCAAAACTATTCACAATAGAATAGTGGGTGACAAAAAAAGTTTATCGATCTCTAAAAAGTCTTTTGGCGATCGACTCTTAAAAGCCCGACTCTATTTTTATTAGTTATTGCAAACAGCAAAAACTTTTATTTATAGGGTAAGTTTTTAATGAAAAGTTGGTATTAATTTAAGCCTTATTACTCTCTTACACACACAATAATTAAGATGAATGAAAACTATCGTAGCCAATCTACTGATTAGTAGTTTTTACTGTGCCTCTTTATTTAATACTCCTGCTTTTGCTAATTCTCAACCCCATAAACATCCAAAATCATCAAATCGTGACTTGTCGGCAAAATTATTCACTTATGATAAAATATCGACATTTTCGCTTAATGTCAACCAGATAAATATCGATCGCAATATAGGCGTAAAACTCAAACAAGAAGGAGTTAAAATAAATCCAGTTAACGACAGAGTTTTATCTTTAAAGCAACAGCCGTTTACACAACAAAACCAAAAAGAAAATTTAATTCTTGGTTTTCAAAACACGTTTTGGCCCAGTCAAAATCAAAAATATTGGGGTCTAACTACTATCGAGCATTTTGGTAAAGGACATAGCGAAGAAAAATTTAATTTATCCAGATTAAATTACGCTAACGAAGCCCCTGTCTTAGCTCCAGGGAATGCAGTATTAACTGTTTCTGGAGGAGGCAACAAAGACTTAGTCGATCGCACTACTAATTCTAAAGAGTTTGAAGAATTTAGAGGCGGGGTTGCCTATCATCAAGGTTTGTCTGATGATGTCACAGTTGGTGTTGGTTTTATTTACGAAAATTTATTACAAAGCTTTAGCCAGTTTACTTACCAAAGTGATTTTTTACCTTTACGCACCACTGTCTCATTGTTAACTGGAGAACGAGGATTAGAAGTTCGCTCTCACATTCGACTCAAACCTTTAAACGATCTGGTTGTTAACTACTATAACGAACCAGAAAAGCAAAGGTTCGATTTAAACTGGGCGATGCTTTCGGGCTTGAATCTAACAGCCAGGGGGAACAGCCAACAAGAACTTTTAAGTGCGGGATTAAAAGTAGCAGCTAAAAACGAATACTTTTCTTTAAATGCCAAAGCCGAACTAGACAACAACAACAATTGGAATTGGCAATTAGACTCTCAACTAGGCAACTTGCAACTAGTTCTTGCTGCCAACAAATTCAAAACTCAATCGGAAGTCAATCTGAATATTTTAGATTCGCTACCTGTAGGTTTTGACTGTTCTCTCTTTTTTAAATACGAAATACGTCAACTACCAGATAGCCAAAAGAATTTAACTATTTGGGGAGGAAGTTTGCATTCGCGTTCGTTGTTTAAAAGCGATCGATACCGATGGAAGTTCGATCTTGGTTATGGCTATGGTTCTCAAGGAGATGGTGCGATATTATCTACTTCAGTCAGGTTGAAACCAAATTTATCACTTAGAGTAATTTACGAAGAAGTGTCTGCGCTGTCTGATGATACTAATGTCAAGTTGCAGTTAGCTAAATAACAAAAATTGGCTGTCATTCCGCTTCAATTGACCTGCCAATTACAAAATTTATATTTCTTTGAAAAACTTTAATGCGGTCGCTACAGCTATTGCTGTTAAATGCAATCGTTTAATTCCGATAAGAGTAATTATAAGCAGCTTTAAAGAAAACAACAACAACGTTCACAAAGTTAAAAAGTAGTATTAAATACTATTGTTGTATAAACTATTCTGATACCATATTCTTAACTTCTACAACGTTAATAGAGATAAAATTACTGATATCTATGCCTTACCCTCTAAGTGCTGAAAAGCTGGCAAAAACAAAACAGGTAATCTAGCTTTTAAAAATGCACTCGTGGGCAACCGAAGAACTAAAGTATGCTAAGCTTCCAGACAAAAGATTAAATCAAAGATCGATCGAAATTGTTGAAAATTTAGCCCAACAACCTCATGGGAGTGTTCCGCAGGCAAGCGGTGACTGGGCAAACACCAAAGCTACTTACAATTTCTGGAAATCGTCACGAATAAAGAGTACCTTTGGAAATTTTAAAGCAACAAACACGGACAAGACCTCTCAAGACTAAGAAAAAAAATCAAAAAGAGGCAATCGAAGGAATTGCTTCGGATGGTCAATTAGAAATTGTAGTTCCCCGCCAAGATGAGCAAAAATCTTGGACTGCTAATTTGACAACTCGCCATGCTAGCTTTGACTTGTGGAGATTTTAGAACAACAAAATAATTTTTAGGAGTTCATCAGGAAGAATTGGCAAAAACTGAAGAAATAATAGAAAAGGCAAGAGCAAATGATTGGGAAAGACAGATTGAAATGAATACGAAAGTAGCTAATAATTTAAAAAAAAATAAATAGTTCTTTGGAGGAGAATGATGGGTGACAAAAGAATAGAGGTACTTACTAAGGCTGCTGAGAAAAAAAAGAAAGAAGCTTTAGAAAGAACCGAAAAAGCAATTCAAACTTTAGTCAAGAAGCAGCATAAAATTACTATTCGCTCTGTAGCTAGAGAGGCTAATGTTTCTGTTAGCTATATATATAAATATCCAGAATTAGCATATCGTATTCAAACTTTGAGAGAGCAACAGAAATATCATCCTGTTAAACCTCAATCACCTTCTAGTAAGACTCATCAAATAATTGCTACGCAACTTCGTAACCGCATCAAAATATTGGAACAAGAAAAAGCAGAACTAACTAAAGAAATAAAAATTATCGCTACCAATGTTTATGAAATGGGAAAAAGCGAAAATACAGTAGATCGTCTGAAAGCAGAAAATATTAAATTAATGGAGGAAAATAAAAGACTTAGAAAACAGTTGGACTTTACCGAAAAACAATTGTCTGAATCAAGAAACTTTATTCTTTCTCAAGGATATAAAAACAAGACAGAAAATACAAAAAGTCCAAAGAACACAGAAAAAGTTATACAATTAGTACCCAAAGAAAATGATTTAAGTTCTTTTTTTTCATCTGAACAATCAGCTTTAATAAGCGCACAAATAGACGAAGAAATACAAAATTTACTTTCAGAATTAAACATCAGATTAAGCAAAACCTTAATTGAAGAAATTAAAACTAAACCAAGAGAGCAAGTTATTAGTGCGATTGCTGTTGTTCGAGAGAATATAGATACTGGAGTTAAAATTAGAAGCAAAATCGATCTTTTTAGAAGTGCTTTAAAAAGTGAACATAGTTCTACTGTGCTATAGAAACGACGTTTTTGCTGCGTTTCAGTAGCAATATCTGTTATAAAATCTGTTTCTTTACTAGTGCGATCGCTAGAAATAGATTCAAAAAATGACGAGTCAGACTGGATAAGAGCTTACCTAACTTATGCGGTTTGACTAATGAGGTAGGTACTGCCAGCATAGGATCGAATAAATGGGCTAACTGAATAAGATGGGCTTCGCTAACCAAACGGAAAACTTAGCCGTCGCCGCCCAAGCTCCAGGGTAAAGATGAAGTGAGAATTTCTAATTCTGGTTCGCGATCGCGAAAGACTAGTTCATCACCTGTAACTCCATTAGCGTCTCTATAGGTAAACGTGAGCGTGGTTCTGGGGAGAAGTTTAAGTTATTGGTGAAGAAGTGTAATAGCTTCTATCCCGTCTAAGAGAATTGAAAGTAAAACTGAACCCAGGCTAGAACACTTTTTTCATTGGACAGAGTGAAGCAGCAGGAGAAGAATAGTGGGAAAATCAAAGCTATTAAAGATAATAATTTGTATGTTTAACATGATTCATCAAAACATCAACGCCAATCTTTGAAGTATTATTGTAAATTTTTGATGAAGTTTATTGCTGAAAATGAGAAGATTTGATGAAAAAAGCTAAATATACACTAATAAAGATTCATAATGGAAGACAAGACTAGATGTTCATTATTATTTACCTTTAACCATAGCGCGTTGTAACTGACGTGCTTTTTTTTGTGTACTCAGCACTACAATTGATATTGTGCTTGAAGGTTAAGTAATTTGTTTGTCGCTGCTTCAGCATTGTCAGCCAATTCGGCAAAAGAAATTAGTCTAGCTAGTTCTTTGCGTAGTAAGTTTTTTTCTACTTCCCATGTGTCGCGATCTAAGTTGGGCGGTATAACAATAGTATCGAATAAGGCTGCTTTTTCTTTACCAGGATAGGGACGTAAAATTCTACCGCGACGTTGTATAAACTGACGTGGATTGGTACTACTAGCTAAAATTACGGCAGTTTTAATTGCGGGAATATCGATGCCTTCATCCAAACAGCGAATGGCAACTAAACCCTGTAATTCTCCTCGTTCAAACTGACGGCGCAAACTTTCTCTTGCTTCGACTGAAGTGTCGGTAGTATAAGTATTAATACGATAGCCTAATTCTCTGCCTAAAATATGGGTTACAGCTTCTATTTGTCGCTGATATCGATCGCTATAGTTGGCAACGCAACCATCACTGCAATAAAAAAGTGTATGGCTGGTATTGAGTCTGGTTGACATTAATTCTTTCAAAATTACTAATTTATTTGCTGCCGTACCAATGAGGCGCGATCGCTTGGTCAGTAAAGCTGTTAAATTATTATTTTGCAAGTTGGGATTTTTACTCAAAGCCCAGCCAATTCTTTTAGTTAACCTGGCATAAATTAATGCCTCTGACTCAGTTAAATTTACAAACAAAGGATAATAATCATAACGAACTAATGCACCTTTATTTATCGCGTCTGCCAGGGTGAATTCAGGTTGAATTATCGCACCAAAATAGCTTAATAAAGCATCGGTACCTGCTTCATCAAAATGCCGTTCGGGAGTAGCAGAAAGAGCCAAGCGTAAGCCTATATTACGCGGCAAGCTAGCCTCCAAACGACTAGAACCCAAATTATGCGCCTCATCGCCAACAATTAAAGTTTTGGGTGGAAAAAATTTAAGCTGCGATTGAAACCCCGTTTTGATAAGAGTTGAATTGGTAGTAATAATAGTTAAAAACGATCGCTCGCGGTTGCGAAGATTATATAGTTGCGTAGATAGTTCGCTTTGCCAATCGTTTACTCGCCTCATGGCAATAATGGGCTGCAGATTGAATTTAGCACATTCTCTAGCCCATTGAGTAACTAAATGGCTATAGGGGCAAACTATTAATAAAACCTGCAAACCAATTTGTTGGTAAAGTTCGGTAGCGATCGCCAGGGCAATAATGGTTTTACCCGCACCAGTTGCCATTTTTAAAGTGCCTCTGCCTTTATTTTCTAGCCAACTAATAACTGCCTGCTGCTGATAGTCTCTCAGCTTTAAATTGCCGGGTAAAATCGGGATTTCTGGCGGTTGATATTGATAAGAATGTTTATTTTCTTGTAAGCGATTACTTTTAATGAAGCCTTTAGTTTGTTTGACTCGATATTGTAAAGCTAACTGGTGCCAGTTTATTTGCCAGTTGCTACTGTTGGCAGATTGTTCGATAATTAAATTTTTATCTCGATCGCAGTTTACTTTCATCTACAATAATTTAACTAATAACCGATTTTTTATTGTAAATAATTGCTGGTGCAATTGCGCTAACTTTATCTAAATGTATACGGCAAAATTTAATCTCTTAGACTACATCTTAATTAACTATTAACTACTAACGACTATCTGTAACGTCTGATGTAAATTAAAATGACTGAATAAATAAGTTGAAACGAAACAAATTACGTAACCCCAGATGTACAATAGTTAATTTTTGAAAGATTAAAAGTATAAAGGCTAATAGCTACGAACAAATAAGCTTTCAACGAAGCTTCTTGGTGAGCATTCCCTTGCGGATTAAAAATTCTGCGGGGTCTCACCGCTATTCACATTAAGCGTATCTGTATTTAAGAACAAGTATTAAAAATATCAAAGACAATTTGAATCGTACAGGCAAAAGCAACTAAAAAAATTATTAGTAAAGATGACAATAAGCTACTCGCCAAAGCAATAGTAATAATAAAAGCTGCCGCACCAAGTCGATAAAAAGTTACAATTCTTTTACACTTAGTCTGTCCCAAATCGCAACTCGTCCAGTGTATTCCCGATAAAACTAACAAACATAGAGCCACAGAAAGACAGAAAAAAATATTATCGCCAACAATATCCGAACTTTCCAAACTATGATGAATAATTTTTTCTACTCCTACACCCGTCGCCGTTAACCCAATTGTTAGAGGAAGATGGGCATAAAGCCAAGTAAGAGCAATCGCCATGTTACCTTGTTTCATAGCGTAAAGAGGTGAATTATCTACGGTATCGAAATACATCCACCAAAAACTAAAGGCGATCGACAAACCTAAAAATGCAGTAGCGATCGAAACCATACTCCATTCCTGCTGCGAAACGCTACCGACAACAGCAACTATCGATTCGCCTAGAACAATAAGAGTAAATAGCCCAATTCTTTCGGTAGTATGAGATAAACTGGGGGGAACTTTTTTAACTCTTTTACCTGCTGTAAATGGCGTAGCAAAGTCAATAATCAAACCTATTCCCCAAAAGACAAAACGCCAGGGAATAGGCACTATAGTAGAGATTAACCAGAGAACGACACTGCTACTAAAACCGATCGCATACCAGCTTGTTAGCGGTCGCGCTTTGGGAATATGGTAGCCTGCATGAAGATATTGACAAATTAGCACGACGCGGAAAGCAATATAGCTAAAGGCAAAAGCGATCGAAGAAGAATCTAAACCTCGATAAACATTAGCAGCCATAGCCGCAACAATTGCCATTTGTAGTAAGGTAATTAGGCGATCTACTAAGCCATCGTTACTAAAGCGAGTATCGTAAAAAGTAGCACCGATCCAACACCACCAGACGGGAACGAACAGAATTACAAACTCAACTAAACCAAATCTAGAAAAATTTTCATTGAGGTTATGAGCGAGTTGAGCAATAGCTACGACAAAGATCAGATCGAAGAACAGTTCTAGCCAGGTTGCACTACGTTCTTCTTCTTCGCACTCATCACGACGTAATATTGGCGGTTGAAATATGGCTTTGGTCATTACAGTAAACAGTCAATAACTAGAAGTTTATCAATAATTTATCAAAAGCATTACTCTAAAAATATTGAGAGATAATATAAATTAGAAACTAGAAGCTTAAAGCTAGTGGCTAACAGTTTTGAAGACGATTCAAATACAATAATTAGAATTGTGTGAATTACTGAAAGCTTTATAAATTAAGTAACTTAATTTGTAACTTCTTGGCGAGCGTTCCCTTGCGTCTTTCGCCAAACAGCGCATTCGCAAGGGCGCGTGGCTTGAATTTACTTCAAGCCCTTGTGTCGCCCGCGCAAGCGTCGCGTAGCGACTTTAAGCCGTTAGGCTCTGTGGTTCTCGCCGCTTTTAACTTTTAATTTTTGACTTTTGCTGTATGTATGCAGTTATTTCTCCAGAAAAAATCGAGATTCCCCCAGAATCGGTGTTAAAAATACCTGGTAGTTGGACAGAGTATAAAACTCTATTACAGCAATTGGGCGATCGCTCGATTCCTCGCTTAAAATATCGTCCTGGAGAAATTTGGTTGATGAGTCCTTTACCAGAACACGGACGCAACGCTAGTTTAATCGCTGATATGGTAAAAGCGATCCTAGATTATCTTGGAAAAGAGTATGACTCATTTACTCCTATTATGATGAGCTTGCCACAAACAAGTGGTATCGAACCAGATTACTGTTTTTATATCGATAATTGGCAAGTAATTTCGGGCAAAAAAAGAGTTAACTGGGAAGTAGAACTGCACCAGATTTGGTAATCGAAATTGATATTATCAGCTATACAGATGTAAATGATTACTTGGCTTATAAAGTTTGAAGTTTGGCTGTTTAAAAGCGATGTGGTGACCATTTATTGTTTGGAAGGAGAATGTTATCAAGTTAAAAACTTTAGCCGTAGTATAGCCGCAATAAAAAAGCATTAAACAAAGCAAAATTCTTTACTTAATAGTGCTTGACATGATATTGTATTCATAATGGCAACTTGTGCGTAATGCGAACCAGTTCTAGTTGTGTCAAGTTGCAGCGATTGAGAATAAGCAATTTAACAATTACCAGAAATAACCTGGCTTTATAGTAGTATGACCTTTATTGCGATCGTATTCTAATAGATATTCTCTGGCGATCGCTTCTTGTTCTCTGAGTTTGGTTACTTCTATTTTGCCAACTTCGGTATCGGTAGATAAAAGAATTACTTGATGGGAAGCAGTGGGGAAATATCTTTCTACTAAGTTGTGACGGTGAGAAGAATCTAGTCTACTTAAGGGTGTATCGATCGCAATGGGTAAATTTTTACCCGATACTCTAGCCAGTCCCCATAAAAAAGCAATTGACAGTAGCTGTTTTTCCCCAGCAGATAAACGCTGTTTGGGTACTTCCATCCCTTGAAAATCGTAAAGGGAAAGACGAAAAGTATTAGTTTCAATAACCACGCGGTTAACTAAATTCGATTTGTGCAACAGGTAGCGAAAACATTCAGTTACTTCGGTTTCTAGCTTGTTTAATTTTTTGAGAGTGAGTTTTTCTCTAAATAATGCCAAAGTTTTTTGTACCTTAGCTGCCGACTCGATGATATGCTTATCGTTACTAAGATCGATCGCGCTTTCGCTATAGTTTTTTAATTCTTTTTTGGTGCTTTCAATTTCTCTTTCTACAGCATTGTATCGCTGTTCGAGCGTATCTAAATCGGCTTTATATTCGCTGACTATCTTTTGTGCTGCTTGCATCGTCTCATCTAGTTTGCGATAGTCTTCTGGTGAAGCAGCACTAGCTAATTGTTTGTCGGTTAGATCTATTTCTGCTTCAAGTTGTTTGAGCTTGTTGATATTGTCGATCGCCTGTTGTTTTTGTAGTGGCAAACGTTCGGCAATTAAAGCATTTAATTGTTTGATAATATCTTCATCGATATTTAATTTATTCTTTTTGTGAGCCAGAGAATCTTCCAATAGACGATTTTCGCGATCGATGAACCATGATATTTTATCTATATATTTGTCTGGTAAAGCAACTTCGTTTAAATAGTTTAGTAATTTATCATCACGCTCTATAATAATATTTTTAGCCTGTTGAAACTGTTGTGCTTTCAATTCTGCTTCCCCCTGTTGCTGCGCGTCGAATAACAGAGAAGTTATCATCATTAGCGGTAAGCTACTATCGGCAAGTTTAATCAAATCGTTTCTAATCGCTTCGGCATTGCTAGATAAATCTTGGCGTTTGGTTTCTAACTGGTTTCTTTCGGCGGCAATCTTACCACCTTCTACTTTAAATTTATGTATAGCGCGATCGCGTTTTTTATAAGCGGCTTTTAGCTGTTTTTCTATTGCAGTTTTTTTATTAACTAATTCTTCTTTTTGCTTTATTTTAGTTTCTAACTTTGCTTCTATTTCTGCTATGGTTGCTAGTTGAGATTTATTAGCAACCGCCTTTCTTTTGCGACTAACCAATACTTCCAAATCTATTGCCAGTTTATCGGCTAATTCTAACCCCAGTAAAGCATTAATCGCATCGACAACATTAGAGGGTGGCGTATCTAATTCGGCTAATTCTTTTACCTGTTCGCCATCGAATAAAAATAGATTGGATATACCCAAAGGTAAAATATTTTCAATATATTCATCCCAAGTAGATTCTAAATTGCGATCGAACTCGCCTTCTACTTCAATACTGAGGCTTTCTTTTCCGTCTTTCAAATCTCGATTCCAAGCACGAATAATTTTAAATATCGTCCATTTATCATCGACAATATATTCGAGGGATAGCTCTATTTTAGTGAGTTCTCCTGAAGTTGCCCGACTATTTATCGACTGAATTAAAAAATCGCTATAACCCAAACTTCCTCGTGTCGAACACTTAGCTCTCTGTCCGTATAAAGCCAGTCTAATTGCATCCATGAGGGTAGTTTTTCCGCCGCCGTTCATCCCACCTAATAGAATAATCGGGCGAATGCCACCATCATTTTCTGGACGAAGATTAATTACCTGCTTGCCAGCATAAGCACCAAAATTTTCTAATACTAATTCGGTAAAGATCATTAATTATTTATTGTCTTTGAAATGAACGAGCAAACTGTTTAAATACTGGTAAATATTTACCAGTAAGCTTATTGTCAACTTGTCCTTGCATAAGATAATAATAATTTTCACTATCTAATAAAACTACTTGATATAGAACAATTTTTTCTTCAGATTTGACATCTTTACCTACTGCGGTAATTTCATAACCATTGAGGTTATTTATGGTAATTTTACTTTCTGATGCGATCGCAATTTCTCTTAGATTATCAGTTTTTAACAATCGTTCGCGGGCAAATATTCCTAGTTCTTTATACAGTGGTGCAACGGAAGGAGCGACTACAAATACAGGAGCATTTGTAGATTGAGAGGAAAACTCACCATTTTTAGTATAAATCAGAGAGTTGACTAGCCTTTGAGCTAGTTTAAGATCTCCATATTCTTGTAATGAATAATCTAAACCCTCAGTTGGAGAGGTTGCTATTTCTGAATTCCAAGTAACTGTCAGCAAACTATATTTTAAACTTTCTGAATACTGTGCTTCAAACTCTTGAGGAAAACCAGCCGCTACTAAAACAGACTCGGTATTATTTCCCAACAGTAAAATCCATTTAAGAAACTCCGTTCCATAAGCCTTCTGACGAACCTTAAGCATAGTAGCATCTTTTCCATCTACCACAACTGTCTGCTGTGTTAATAAAACCATTCCCTGTTTGGCTAGTTCTTCTGAATTAATCAAACCAGGCTTTAATTGAGAAATAGGTGCGGAAATTTCAGTAACGACTATCGAACTGTTGCTTTCTTCCTCTTGATAACCAGAAAAACGAGTTGCGGCTACAAAACCTGCTGGCGGTACTATACTAATTTTTGTGCCTAAAATTTTCTCTAGCTTGTCTTGAGACAAAGCTGGAGTAGCAATTAAGCCTAAAGTGAAGACACTGGTAATTAGTAAAGAAGTTAGTTTTTTCATGCTAAATTAACTTTGATTTTAACTTGTATCACCTGCAAGCTAACTTATCATCAAAAAAGTCAACCTCCGTAGTTGTACCAAACAAAACTTACACTAAAAAAGAGTAAATCATTTTTTAGTAGAGAATTTAATATTTGCCCAAGATAGTTGCTCTACTTGTTTATTATCATCTAATTCTTGAAGCTGTTCTTTTACTTTTTTGATATTGCCCTCAGCTGCAGCAGTTTGTAAGTTATGTTTTTTATGTGCATTAGCAATGGCATCATCTTTATTTCTCGAACTGCTATCAAAGCATTTTTCCAGACTTTCATAAATACCAACGCGCCGAGACTTAGTATGAAATTGTCTTTCCGTATCTAATAACTTTGACATCAATTCTAAGTACATTTCATCATCGCAAATTTCTTCCAGCACTTCCCATTCGTCGCCACCAAAAACTTTGTTTTCTTCTACACCTACTCTAATATCTTTAAATTCCTCTCTCGTCACTTCTTGGTAAATGCGAGGTAAGCTATCATCAAACTCGTGTTTTTCTTCCAGCCAAATTCTTCTAATTTCGCTCAATTCTTCGGGAGTAATCAAATTAATATCTTTAAATTCTGCTGGCGCATTGTCTCTAACCTGCACTTGCGCTTCTAAAACTTTTCTTAGCCAATTTTCACGCCACTTTTTAGTATAAGGTCCAGGTATGTTCTTAATAACCTTTTTACCTTTGCTCTCACGCTCGAAAAGCTGTACCTGACCTCGAAGACGGCGAAAATCTCTGCGATGGCGGTCTTGATGAACATCTAGTTCATTACGTATGTCTAATAAAGGCTGTAACCATTCTTTTTCTTCATCATTTTGAATCATAGCTTCCATCGACCTATCTTTATTTACCATTGTGCATACCCAACAGCCAAATCTAGAGTCGCCGCAGCTAGGAGTAGAAGTATCAACTACCAAAGGACATTCATTATCAGCAGTTGCGCCGCGATACATAGTAAATAAATCTTTGTTGCTTTTGCCCCAAGGATTGTCCCACTGCATCAAAAACAGCCATACTTCGTCATCTCGCCATTCTTGTATTGGACTATAAATTAAGGCATTGGGTAACGTATCACTGTAGCGTAGAGAATTGAGTAAATCTGAATTGGAATTTAATAACTCACTAACTTTTCTAACTTCGTACTTAGTCATCGTCGCGGCTCTTTTAGTACTTTCGGCTTTGCGAGTACCTAAAACTAAAACTACTTCACCACTAACTCGGACAACGTTACGAATAAAATCATTGGTAGGACGAATTTTTAATCTTTCAGTACACCAGCGAAATCCATGACGCGGTGCTGGATAGCCTTTACCCATCAAATTAACCCAAAATGTACTTTTAACATCTGGAGCAAGTAAATGTGGCTCTACAGGCAAGTTTTGTCTATCAGCAGCAAGTTTAATTTGTTTCAAAGACTTGCTAACCCAAGTTGCCACAATAGGATTTTCTACCAACGTATCTGTAGTAATAACGTAAATCTTTTTATTTCTTTTTTCTTCAGGCAATTTGGCTATAGCATTCCAGACAAGCTGTAAAGTTGCTGTAGAATCTTTGCCACCAGAATAACCGACAACCCAAGGTACACCATCATGACAATATAATGCTTGAATTTCCTGAATTAGTTTATTAACGTGAGTGACAAAATCTGAGACATTACGAGATGCTGACAATGAAGTTTGTCCTTGTGCCATGTTATCAACTAGGTTTTGTAATTGGAATTTTAATATAGCTATGATCGAACATAGCAGCAAAATGGTTCGCTCAACTTAAATAACTAGGCAAAATTAATAATTTAGCGTATCTGGCTGTAGGACTTGAATCAAGCGATGGTACTTTCTAACAAAAGTTTCAAGTGACTGAGGACGTTCATCCATTCTTTCACAAAGTACGTCAAACCCTCCGTGTGCATATTCATTCATTCGCTTAATTCCTTCATTAGATAAGTATGGAGGAGAAGTAATAACTAATTCCGATATCTTACTGTACACAGATGTACGCTCTTTTAAATCTATTCCTATTCGAGAAAGTTCTGTGTTTATTAATAGACCTACTAGTAGCTCACCACGAGGACGAAAAACACCAGGAAAATCTCTAAACAATTCATCAACTTCATTTGAGGGAATATTTATGTTTCTACGTTTAGTAATAAATCCAGGTATCAAGCAAAAATAATAAAGATCGAAGAGAATAATAGTTTTCTGTTTGATGTCTCGGTCAAAAGCTTTAAACCATCTTTTTGCATCCTGTCGTAATTCAAATCCCAATTTGACTATATCTCCTGCTCTAAATCGAATTGTTCAAAAAACTCTTTTCCTTCAACCAATATTCCATTGCTTGTTTCAGTAACAAGACTGTCATCTTGGTTTTGCCAAAGATGCTTTGTTTGGGTAACTTTGCTAAATAGTGTAATGTAGTTAACTTCTCCATCTACTGTTTTATGCAAAGTATCAATAAATCCATTTCTCTCGCTTGAAATAGTGAAAGCAAAAAATTGATCGAATAAAGAAGGAATAAAGCCTGCTACTTCTCTTCTAACATTGAGATCGAGAGAAATAGCGGGACTATCAACAATAAAAGGTAACTTATAAGTACTTTGGTCAAAAATAGTTGCCAGGAAAGCATAAGCAACGGACAAAGTTTGACCTTCACTTCCTCTTTTACGGTTTCTTAGTCGAAGCGAATTTTGAATATCATCTAAAACGACAGGATTGCGAGTTAAAAGTTGAGATATACGTTGATTAGTTCCATCAATCATATATCTCCGTAGCTTTTCTCTAGCTTGTTTATGAGCCTGAGTTAATATCGCTTGGATTATTTTTGTTCTTTTAAGCAAATTTATCGTATTGCTTGCTTCTGCTACATCAGCCTCTGCTTGTTTTATTAATCTATCTAGTTCTTTTAAACATTTGGTGTCATCTTTAGGATTGCTTAGGGCAACTCTTTCTATTTCACTTAGTTGCTCTTCATAAGCTTGCAAATTTGATTTCAGCTTTTCTTTTTTATATTGTTTATCTTCTATTTCTGAGTCCCCCTGCTCTATACGGTGTTTTTCTATTGCGGATATTTCAGTACTTTTAGTATCTCGTAATCTAACAGAGTTTCCTAGCCGTTCTAGTTGTTCTTTTAGCTGTAAAGAAAATTTTTCTGTGTTTTTATTACAATATTTAGCAATATTAGACTTGATAATATTTAATGCTGCAACTTCGTCTTCCGCTAGATATTGACTTGCTCGTTCTCGAACTTTCTGACTCGATATTTCATCCATAGGACGACCGCAGACACATTTTGATGCACGAGCTAATTCATCAAAGAACTGCTGTGAAGTAGATGTGGGTAATTTTAAACTATCTAAATTATCTTTTAGATTTAAAAGCTCCAAGCCAAAGTTAGGAACTAGTTTTTGTGGATTACGCATTTCTTCAATACTTTGTTGCAGTTCAAAATTTACTGCTATCACTGCTCGCTCTAACTCTTCTTTTGTATTTTTAAGTTTTGCTCCCAAATTTTTATCTTTATTAAAAGCAGCCTCATATTCTTCTTCTGCTTTTTGAAGATCTATTTTTAATTGAGACCGAAGTAAATGTAATTCTTTTTGTTTAGCTTTTATCTCTTTTTTTCTTCGCTTCAAACCTTCTAACTTATTTCTTCTGCGATTTAATCCTTGTTCTGTAGTAGAAGTTGTGTTTGCCGAATGATTCTCCCAATTGATCTGAAACTGACTACTAACATCGTCAAATAAAGATAGTTGAAATAAAGCATCAATAGCATCACGAGCGCGGGTCTGTTTGTCATCTAGCAAGTTACGCGCCAACTCCCCATCAAAAATAAATAAACTAACAAATTCTATATTTAAAAACTTTTTGATAACAGATGGTGGAAAAAATCCATTTTGGATACCAGAATTATAAGTAGTTTTGTACTCTATCTTTTCTCGCTGGAAATCAAATCTGAGTTCAAATGTCAGTAGCTTGTCATTGAGCGATAATCTAACAATAAAAGAACCAGATTCAGCAAGATTAGTATTATTACGAAATTCTGCTATTTGCTCGGATGTCCATTTCTGCGCCGAACCAGATAAAGTAGCCCGCAAAAGTTGTAAGGTAGTGGTTTTTCCAGTTCCATTGGGCATTTGGATAAATGTTGCCTTGTACGGAATCTGAGTATTTGGAGGACATAAAGATATTTCGTGGTCTGGACAACGTAAATTAGAAGCCGACCATCCTAAAATATTAAGTTTAACAGTCATAATAATTTTAATGCTCGATATTTATCGCTTCTAAAATAACTTTTAAATAGTCCTTGATACTATCTTGATTGTTTAAATTTACCGTTCCATTAGATAATTCCTCCAGCAAATTAATAATTTTTCTGGCAACGCTTTCCGACTGATTATTTTGAGATACTGCTTCCATTACTGATTTTTTAACTTTTTCATCCAATGCCATAACTAATCAAATTCACAACGAATTTTTGATAAACCAGTCAACCACTCTTTACGAGCTTGGTCGCTATTTAATTCTGTCTTATTTTCGTCCTGATTGCGTACTAAATCAACTACGATAGCTTTTTTACGAGGATTATTCGGGTCTTTACGTAAACAACGCCCTATTCTCTGAATTGTTTTTAATTTAGCTCTGTCAGACGAAAACAAAATTACTGTCTGGAGAGATTGAATATCTATACCTTGAGAAAGTTTATCACAAGTAATTAAACAAGAAATTTTGCCATCTGCAAAATCAAGTAATTTTTGTTGATTTTCTTGAGAATAATAAGTATGGAAATTGTGAATATATTTGTGTATTATTGCAATTGCTTTGTCTCCATACCTCATTTCTTCCACAAAAATTATGCACTTTTCTAGTATCTCTAAGTTATTAACGATAAATTGCTCAAAATAAGGTAGTTTAGCTGTAGAAACTTTGTGAACTCTTGCTAAAGCATTCCAGAAATCTGTTTTTGACATGGGTTTACCAGCTTTCTTCTTTGCTTGCTGAGTTCTGTAAAGAGATTGTATTTTACTTTTGTCTTCATCGGAAGGTTCGTATTCTATTGGATAATAATCAAATTCACAAAGAATACCGCGACGAATAGCTTTTTCAAGACTAAACTTATAAATTACAGAACCAATATGTTCCTCAAGAAACTTTGTTCCTTCTAAATCGTATTCTCTTTCTGGTGTAGCACTCAATCCTAATCGATAACTGATTCCATCAGATAATCCTGATAAATCTTCAATCATTTGCGGACTACCAAAAGAATGAGCTTCATCATAAATAATTAATAAGCGTTTTCTAACAGGACAAGTCAAGATTCTCAATACGTTACGTAAAGACTTAGAAGAGACAATTAAAATGCTAAATTCAGGATCGAGTTCATACTCATCTTTCTCGTGGAATTCTTTATAGTGCTTTAATACTCTAAACTGAGGATTCAAATTACTGGCAACTTCATATAGTTGTTCTACCCACTGGTCTAATAAGTCAGTACCGATAGTAGTAATAATAATAGTGTTAACATCTCTTGAATTAACTAAGTGCTGCAAAATAGAAATTGCTGTACGAGTTTTACCTGTACCTGTTGCCATTTCCAAAATTCCACAACGATGTTTGAAAAAAATATTTTTTGCTTCTGTTTGATGTCGCCAGCGACTGTCTATCAGTTGAGTTTCAATTTCATATTGTTGTTTTCGGTTTTCCGATACTGATTTAGATTTAAACTTAGACTGAGATGTAAAATCTAGTTTTAACTCTGGCTTTTTGTTTGGACATAATTGTAATAAAGATTTTTTAGCAGCTTCAGGTAATTCAATCACATCTAAGTTATTCGTTTGATTATTCCATAACTTATTGAAATTACTTGCTTTACGTAAAGTTCTATTTTTGTCTTCTATTTTCCACGAACAAAAAACATCAATACATTCAAAATTAGCAATTAATGCAGTTGAACTTTCATTAGCCGAGCCTGTAAACGCAACAATGTTACCTTCAGTATCTTCAAAAACACCGAGTTTTTCGTGGTAGATGCCTTTTTGCCGAATATTAATAGGAACCGCAAGTTTAATATCGAGAAGTTGCTGACTTAATAACCAAGCAAGGCACGCCAAACGATCCTTGACTACTTCGTCAAATTCTTGCTCTAACTCTCTTTTGGTAACTGCTGCAATGATTTCTTCTCTTTGCTTGAGACCTTTGCTAATCGCTTCAATATCTTCATCAGATAGTTTAGGCGATGCAATCAACTGCATTTTTCCGCCTGCGTGAATCAAGGCTTTCAAGCCTTTACCAGCAATAGCCATTGAGGAGCTAGAAAAAAAACCGACTGCTCTTTTATAAACTATCGACTTTTCTAAACACGGAATATAAAAATTCTGTACTATCGAACAATCATTACTACGGTATTCATCTTGAATAGTTAGCTCATCTAAACCCAAATTAACCTCTTTATTAGAAATACGCTTTAATATCTATCATTCCCAAAAAATAATATAAAATTTTAGCAATTTTAGAGGTTTTAAAAAATTGTTTGACTATTTTTACTGCGATCGCTCTTTTTTATAACTAATAACTTTTATCTCCATCGCCAGCAAGAGGAAATTTTGTCATTAGTTGCTATTTGAAATTAAATTTAAAACTATAACTTTCTATCGAGTTTTTTTATTAAGAAAAGTAACTAAGCTTTATTTAGAAGCAACAAAGAAATTCTCACACATGACACAAGAACAAACTCAAGAAAAACAGCAAGCATTTTTAGATAAAGTTATTACTAACACTAGCTTGGAAACGGTCAACGAAGCACAGACAGCAACTAAAGTAACATTTCGGATTTTACGCGACTGTCTACCAAGAGAAGAAGTAGACAAGCTAGCGGATGAGTTGAGAGGCGAAGAAGCACCAAAGGCAGATATGGAAGTAAAAGACCTTTGGAAAGATCCCAATCCGATGGTAAGCTTTTTTAGCTACATCAGTCCCGCTCAAAACCTTAACATTTCCAAAGACGTTTTTCTACTACGTCTCAAGCAAGAAGGTGCGGTAAGACACGAAGCCGATGCCGAAACCGTTACTAAAGCAGTGTTTAAAGCGACTAAAGATGAGTTATCTCAAGAACAAGTAAGCAATGTTGCTAAGAGTATTACTGACAATGAGCTAAGTCAACTATGGCAACAGGCTTAAATTGTTTAATTTAAATATTTTTAGTTAGTTTACTAAAGCAATCGCGATCGCTCTTAACAATAAAGTTGGAGCGATCGCTTTTTGCATTAATAGTGTTATAGAGGTTCTTAAGCAAGTGAGGTACAAATTTATACTCGAAACAAATTGCTTAAACCCCTATTGTCTTTTACCTAATTAAATTGGAGTTTACTTTGTATGACCGAAAATTGCTATAGAGCGATCGCTTTAGGTTAGATAAAGCGATAAAGCTTCATGTCAACACTACCATATTAGAATTTTTTCGCGATGTAAAAACCGCATATTTTTAATCTTTTTCTATGCACATCGCAAATTTACAATTGACAAATTTATTTTAACCATTTAAAATCACCGCTAACCAGCAGTTATTAATAATTAGTTTCAGATGAAATAGAAAAAAAATAGCGCGTAAAAACAGTAAAAAGCAATACATTTATATCATTTTAATTTTTAGCGTCTAACGCTTAAAAAATTATTCAAATAGTTTGTGTGTCACTGTCGATCGATAAGTACACGCTTGTTTATCAATGAGCATTTAACATCGATCCTCTGTAGTGTTCAATGGTCAATGTTTACTGTTCATTATTTATTTAATCTTAAGAGCTATTTTTAATTTTTAAGTCAAAAAAATAGTATAGCCACGAAAATATTTATTAAATTTCAGCTTGTAAGCAAATTTTTTTCACATTTAGGATCGCGACAATATACTCAAAACATAGGATTCAGCAATATGGCTCAGGCTCGTTTTCAAGAAGTCACCGACATAGCAGGTATTTCCTATGTCGGTCAAAGTCATGGTGGTGCTTGGGGAGATGTTAATAACGATACTTTGCCCGATCTTTGGCTATCCAATCACTACAAACCCGATATTTTGTATTTAAATCAGGGTGATGGAACTTTTAGTGATGCTACTTCTAAAATACTTGTTAAAAAACAAGCTGGTGACACGCATGGGGCAGCATGGGCTGACTTTGATAATGATGGCGATCTGGATTTAGTACAGTTAATAGGAGCAGAGGGCGGTCAGGGAGTCGGTTCAAATCGACTGTACATCAATAATGGGCAACGACTAGTAGACCGAGCTAGCAAACTCGGAATCGATTATCCTTTAAATCGCGGACGAACTCCCCTGTGGCTAGACTACGATAATGATGGTCGGCTCGATTTGTTAGTAAACGGACAAGCAAGACCTGACGGACAGGCACCAACCACAATTTTTCGGCAGATCGACGGTAAGTTTGTAGATGTTGGTTCTACTACAGGTTTAGAAGTTGTCAATAGTTCCTATGCTTTACTGTCAGATCTTTCTAAGGACGACAATTTAGACCTTTTAATCCGAAAACGGATCTACGATTTAACTTCAAATCCTTTTGAAGATATATCTGTTGATGTATTACGCAATCTTTCAGGCTTTGTAGACGTAGCGAGTGCCGATCTTAATGGCGATCTGTTGTCAGATTTGTATATAGCACGCAATACTCTAACACCCTCAAGTCTGTATAAAGACAGTTCTAATGGTTTTAGAATGTGGCTAGCACCAGGAGATAAAAAAGATGGGGTGCAGTTTAAGACTACAGGAAACGTAACTTTCAAACTGCGTAGTTTTAGTGGGAATGGGTTTAATCCAACTAGTTTTCAATTTACTTTATCTCCAGAAAATCCCCAAATACCCAAGACTGTTCCTGGAATAGATATTAGCTATAACGATAACCTCAAGCGTTGGCGACTCTCGTTCTCTAAAACAAAAAATAAAGGCAATCTTACTGGTATTGTACGAACTACGGAGCCAATTTCTGGCTTGACTGCTTTTGGCTTCGATAATAATAGTTTGCCCGAAGAAGATATTCTGTTGCTTAATAGTAGTCAGGGTTTTAAATACCGAGAAATCTATGGTATTCCAACTGCTGCCAAAAGTGTAGTCACAGGGGATTTTGACAACGATATGGATGTAGACGTATATATCGTCACGTCAGAACCTGCGGGAAATCAACCCAATGTTTTTTATGAAAATCAAGGTGACGGAACTTTCAAACGAGATCCCAATGCTGCTGGTGCGGCTGGTTCTAAATTGGGTGTAGCAGGAGACGCGATGAGCGTTGATTATGACTCCGACGGTTTTCTCGACCTGTTTGTAAATAACGGTCAGTGGCCACCACTACTTTATAATGACGGTCCTGCTCAACTGTTTCAAAATCAAGGCAACAACAATCATTGGCTGGAAATCGATCTCGAAGGAGTAGAAACCAATCGCGATGGCATAGGAGCTAAAGTTTTTACTACTGCTGGTGGAGTTACTCAGCTTCGCGAACAGACGAGTGGAATGCATTTTCGTTCGCAAAATCATCAGCGAATCCATTTTGGACTTGGCGAAAACAAAATAGTAGATGAATTGGTCGTCAACTGGCCTAGTGGTATCGAGCAACGAATTAAAAACATTCCAGCCGACCAACTTATTAGAATAATCGAACCTTCAGGTTCATTCTCGTTGGGACAGCCTAACTACCAAGTTGGTAAAGAAGAAGGGGTTTTTCTCTGGCAAGATACTTTAGATGGTACCTATCATCTTCGGGTCAATGGAGATAATGTTGCTACAAACTTTGAAATTGACTTAATTGCTACTAAGGGATTGCTGAAAACAGCAAACGTTGAATTAGAGTCTAATGACAAACTAGAAGTAAATAAGTTTGGTTTTTCTTTAAATTCTCAGCTGCGCAATCGACAAGATGGTATAGATTTCCAGCTAAAACCAGGCGCAAAGGCTCTGTTTTCGGTAACCCAAAATGGTATTGCCAATCCGCGACAGCTTAATGTCGGTAGCGAAAGTTCGCGACTGGCACCAGCGGGATGGATTTTTAACTCTAATGAACTTACCCAGCGTCCCGCATTTGAGTCGGGCAAAGACCTCGGCTTATTTGTAGGTAAAGGAGCCAATTCAAAAACCATCGAGTTTCGCTCTAGCGGTGACGGTAACTTACACCAGAGCGCTCTCGCTGTTTTTGCCGCTAAAGATACCGCTAAATTTCTGCCAGTCGGACTAGACAACAGTGGTGAAGGAAGCGACAAGCTGATAAAAGCCAGTAATGGTTTAGAAATTCGAGGCTCTGTAGGCTATGGAAATGATGGACTCGATGTCATTACCTCAGAACCTGTCAAAATGGGACTTGCTTATCAGCAAGACAATCTAGTCCAGCCTCATTGGATTAATCCTAACCATGACTTTCTAGGATTTCCCAATGCCTATTGGCTCCCTTCAGCAATCGAATAGATTTTGCCAAAAAAATCGTACCAATTCACAAAAGTAGCAAGACAGATAATATATTTTTACTTAATAGGAAAAAACTCTAAAATTATTGCTCTTGGCTTCTGCATAAAGACAAATAATAAGTATCTTGTTATTTTCAAGAATTGATATTACTAAATGAAATGACTCAACTATTTTGAGTTTTAAGCTCGATTTTAGTGGCGCGATCGCAAATTTAATCCAAGCGATCGCGAGGAACTGTTGAAATATTTATTGAAGAATTTTACTGTGAATTGAAGCAACAATCGCTTTATGCGATCGCTTCTTTTTGTCATTTTAACGATAATACCCAAATTAGCTGTTTTGAAACCTGCCAGTGTTTCAGTTTTCCTCTCTATCTACCAGTTACCGCTAAAGATTGATGGTTTTATAAATTATTATGCTTGCTTAACTTAATTAAAAATTATTTTGTAATACTTTCTTTTTTTAATGCTAATTTTAAATTTGGTAAATTAGCTGTTTGCAATCTTCGTTTGATTTCTTCTTTGGCTGCTTCAAATGTATCGAACTTTGGATTTAAGCCAAAAGGAATCCAAGCACTATATTTCATTTCTTGTAGCTCGATCTTTACTTTTGCTGGTGTGAGGAATTTACGTGGCGAAACATAGGCTTTTTCTACGTAGCCTTCGCCATTATTTAACTTAGTAGCAGGTTTGGCAAAGTCTTGTAAATATTCTTCTACTAATAACCACGCTTGGCGATCGACACTAGCAAGCAGATAAACAGTATCGAATAAATTTGATGGTGCAACCTTTTGTTTGTGGTTTTCTAAAGTTTCATACACTGCAAGATAGGAAGAAACAAGCTTTCCACTAGCAGATTTTCTATATTTTTGAGCCTCGAAACCAAAACATTGGATAAATAATCCTATACGCCCTTGTCTAGACATAGTTATTATTCCGCTTCTACTGTATTTTTGTAAATCGATTCCTCTATTGATAAGTAATTTATCAATATCAGGCATTTCAGGACGACTGCCGACTCCTCTTTTTCTTGTTATGTAATCATTGCTGATTGTTGCTAACTTTTTATAAATTGCTTCTCGATCGATCGGTTCGTTAAAAACTAGTTTGATTAAATCTGAGGTGTAAGGAATTAATCTACCTACAAGAAGACTGTACCAGCTTTTGTTTTGTAGTTGCTGTTGAAATTGAGCTAAAGATTCTGGTGTCAGAGTTGCGATCGATTCTTGGGCTAATTTTGTTAAAAAATAGTCTTTTGCTATTTCTGTCTTTTCTGCCGTTTTCCACAAATCCAAACGAACTACTTCAACAGCGTAATTATTTACAAAGAGGCGATACGTGAAAGGACAGTAAGGTGAATATGATTGCCATCTATTTACATAGGCTTTACGACTGCCAAAGATACTTTTAAAGATCGCTTCTCTTTGTTCTATTGAATCTATTTTAAATTTGGTATCAAGTGCTTCTGTATTTATACAAATATGAATAGTATTCAATTCCAATACTTGTTTGTGCGCCATCCAATTATTGTTAATTTGAGATTCAATTTCTTTTCTTGGCGGTTCTACACCTAAAATAAAAGCAAAATCTGCGATCGCAACAAGGGTTTCTCTTAAAAGTGTTTCAGTCGGACGTACTTTTTTTGTTTTGACTGGACTTGTATTCAGATGAGGACTGTATTTCTCGATGCGTTGCTTTTCTACAGTATCTAATTGAGAGCGATCGACTCGCTCGTAGTAAATAGTAAATTTTTGCTGCTTGCGAGCTTCTAATTGATAAATGCGATGATGTGTTTTACCTTGCCAGCGTTTGTTAATGTTCGCAGCTTGCCCTATATACCAAACGTGGTTATTTTCATCGATTACATAATAAATTCCCGAATATTCTGGAAGTAGCTGCCTTAGCGATAGATCGACTTTTGGTAACTGTAAAATAGCTGAATCGGCGATCGACATGGGAAAATTTCTAATAATAAATACTTTTATAGCTTCAGTATTCCCATTATGATTTTGGTATTTGCATTTGGGTTAAAACTGTTAGGCGATCCGAAGGCTACGCGGAACGTAATCGCGCAACTTTATTTAATTACTCAAATAAGTCAAAATCATTTTTTGTAAGAGCGATCGTAAATATAGCCTAAATCTTTATTAGTTCCTAAAGTTTTACGCACTACATTTATCGTTCTACTTACCAGATAATTAGATTGCTTGGTAAGGGCTGCGGGCATATAATTAAAGCCCAACCTAAGTACATTGTCGATCGAGCTTACGATTCCTGCTAATAAGTTTTGATTTTCGCGAAAAAAACGCACTTCATAATCGACAAATATGGGCTGCCAACTGATTTCGCGATCGCCATAATACTGCTGATAACGGTTTATTAAGGTGGGTAAAGCATTGCGATGTTTTTCAATCTTGGCAATTGCTTCCTCTGAGTTTTGGGGAGCAAAATACCTTTTTACTACATAGCGAGCAAACTCACCCATGCTATCCCTTCGAGAAAAAGTCGAGAAATATAAATGAGAGTTAGATTGCTTTGCGGCATAACCAGAACCTAAATATAAGGTTGCCTGTCCGCCAACATAACTATCTACCCATCCTCCAGCTACACCCATTCGAGCATTTAGCAGTTTGTCTCCTTGATGCCAGAAGCGAGTGCCAGGTATCAGTTGAAACTGGGGTTGAGAATTCCAGTTTTTTTCGGCTTGCGGTTGATAAAAATAACTGACTCCTGCGGCTAGATTTATAGTCGATCCTTCGAGCAAAGGGGATAAACGGTAAATTCCTGGAGCCATCATTTCTGGCTCTCTGGCTGCGTGTCGCATCATAGTGTAATAATCAGGTACGACACAAATGACATATTGCCCAACGTAAGGAGCATTTTGGCGAACCTGTGCTTGATAGAAAGGCGATTCAATAATTGTTTTTGCTGTTGCTTCATTAGCAAATACAAAGGGGACTAAAGTTTCGGCAGGTGGAGCTTGCGATCGCATTTTCTTGTAGTCTACCGTTGATTTGGTAAAGGCTAGTTCGGCATAAGTTAAGGCTAAAATTCCATCAGCAGGTTTTTTTGCTAAAGCCTGACGCACGGGATGTTGGAGGTTATCTCGAAAATCGTCTCGATCTTTTTGTCTTTGCTTTCTCTGATAGTTTGCCTTTTGGTAAAGTCGATCTAAAATAGCTTGGGATTGCTGCCAGATGTCAAAAGTAACCTGACGGTATTCATCGCGAATTTCTTTATTTTGGGCGGCAATTTCTAATTCTTTTAAGGTTTGATAGCGAACAAATCGATCTAACTTGTTGACTTGCTCTACATCTGTCTGGGAAATATGCTGCGCCAACATAACTCTAGTACCAAAGTCTAGCATTATTCTTTCCTGGCTAAATTTTGCTTTCCACCAGGGAGGATCTGGTACAGAATTACCGTCAATAGTGGTATAAAAATCAACTACTTCAGGGCGAAAATCCGCAGCTAATGCCATATACAACAGAGAATCAGCTAAAATTTCTGCTTCTTGTTTAGTAATATTTTGGGGATTAAAACCCAATCGATTGAATAATTGTTTATTTTGTAATAAAGAGCCATAGGTAGCCACAAAAGCACCACCAGAACTAGCTCCCGAAACACAGGCGACGTTCAATCTAGCATCATTAGCAACCTTGTTAGCTGCGTTTCTAACTATTTCTGCTGCCCAAGCAAAAGTAGAAGCCCAATTGTAACCATTTCCCGAAGCAGAAAGACAGACAATTTCTGCTGCTGCATCAACTCTTTCTGCTACTTTAGTTTCATGAGCCTCTAAGGAGCGAACGGAAGCATTTACCGCTACTAAACTCGCAACCCATAAAAGTTTAATTGAAGCCTTTTGCAATACTTTCCATCCAGGCATTTTAGTTAAAGAATAAAGTTTATTGCCCAAATTTGTACGAGCAATCGTAGAAACTGCTTGAGGACAAGATTGCAAATCTGACATAGTAGGCTGGTAAAAATTGACTAATTAAGACTGCTAAAGAACAGAATACTATAACTTTGTAAAGCCTAAATTGTAATAACTGAAGCGTATTGAGAAGGGCTAAACTAAAGCATAAGCCAAATGACGTTAAGTTGACGGTTAAAGATAGTGAGTCTGTTTAAGAAGTTGCGTAGTGGAGCATTGATAGGCATTGGTTATATGCTGTCTCCCCTCTCTTGGTGGAACGATCTATTTTTTAATCTGCCGATCGCTTTAGTATTTGGTTATGGTGTCACTTGGATCGCTCCAAATTGGTTTTTACCTGGAACTATTGTTGGTTACTGGCTCTCAAACGTTCTGGGTATAGTGATGATGCAGTTTGGCGCGATAGATATGTTTTGGACTGAAAAGCAACAGAACGTGAAACGAGATTTATTAATAGGATTGGGTGGTGCAACCCTTTACACCCTTATTGTTTCTGCTTTGGTTTATTTCGATGTTTTAAAGATGCCCGATTTTCTAACAGATTTACATCCTTAAATATTAAGCATTTATCATTTAACATTTATTGTCTGTAATGTTCAATGGTTAATGTTCATTGTTCATTGATAAGGCAATCGCTTTATTTTTACTTAGACTCAATCCGAGCTAAATAGGCGCGAATCATAGCTTGTGTTCCCTGTTCGCCGCCTTGTCCGTTATCCATTTCTTTGACTATTTTAAACAGGCGATCGGCTAACTCGGTTCCAGAAAGATCGCGATTTTCTAAAGATTGATTGATGCTTTGCACTAATCGCAAATCTTTAAGAATGTGCTTGATGGCAAACCCAGGAGCATAATCACCGTCAATTATTTTTTCTCCCAAATTAGATAAAGCCCAGGAACCAGCCGCTCCCGTACCGCAAACATCTACAACTAGATTGGGATCGATACCCTGTTGTTTAGCCATCTCCATTGCTTCACAAATACCTACCATATAAACGGCGCAGAGAATCTGATTGCACATTTTAACCGCCTGTCCGCTACCAATATCGCCACAGAGAGTAATATTTTTTCCCATTGCTTCTAAGTACGGCAAACATTCTTCAAAGTCAGCTTCGGCACCTCCTATCATAATTGTCAGCGTACCTTGCTGTGCTCCCGTGTCGCCTCCAGAAACTGGTGCATCCATAAATCTAAGCTGCTGTTGCTGTAATTTCGCGCCAATTTGTTTTGCTGCTTCGCTGCCGATGGTACTCATATCTATCACCAAAGTATTAGGTTGGGCAAACTGCACCACTCCTTTATCTCCTAGCAACACTTCTTCGACATCGGGAACATCTCCAACGCAGGAAAATACTATTTCAGCCGTTGTTACTGCCTCTTGTAACGACTCAACTACAGTTGCACCTCCTTCAGCAGCTAATTTGACTCCAGGGCGATCGCTGGTTCGATTCCAGGCTCTAACCTCATAACCACGACGCGCCAAATTAGCCGCCATCGCTCCACCCATTAATCCCAATCCCAAAAATGCTATTTGTTTGCCCATGATTTACTATCTTGACTACTAACTGCCGTCTGCGGTCTTTCCAAAAAAACGGTAACAACACGATCGCATTTTGACTCAAACTCGCCAGATAGTAAATCGCGTTATTCGATAAATTAGAGCGAAAAGCGATTGCTAGTAAAATAAGTATGCACTTACTATTTTCTACTTCCTACTAACGATTTATCACCCGCCAATCTGCGACATAGTACGAGTATAAACTCCTGCATCCGTACCAGAATCTCTTTGTTTGAAGTTAACTTCTGGTTTGATTGCCAGTAGCTGTTTTACCTGTTGTTGCAATTCGATCGCGCTCATTCCTTTACGCAACATAGTTTTAAGATCGATTTGCCCCTGTTCGTTTAATAGACAGGGACGCAGCCAACCATCTGCCGAGAGGCGAATGCGATTGCAGCGATCGCAAAAACATTCAGACATCTGAGAAATAAAGCCGATAGTTCCTTTGGCACCAGGAATTTGAAACACGTCCGCAGGTCCATTACCGTTGACTTGAGATGCTTCTAGCCCCCAGCGTTGCCGAATTGTCTGCCGCAACTCCTCAGAATCAATCCAGGCGCGATCGCCAAACAGTTCGGGATTGCCGATGGGCATAAACTCAATAAAGCGAACGTGCCAATGGCGATCGAGGGTTAAAGCAGCTAGATCGAGAACTTCGCGATCGTTTACCCCAGGAATCACCACTACGTTTAATTTTAAAGGATCGAACCCTACCCGATGCGCTGCTAATATACCTTGCCAGGTTTGCTGCCAACGACTGCGCCCGCGATTGCCAATGATTTTGTCAAAAGTTTCGGGATTTAAAGAATCGAGGCTAATATTGATTCGATTTAAACCAGCATCGTATAGTTCTCCTGCGAGATTGGCAAGTAAAAAAGCATTGGTAGTCATTGCCAAATCTTTTGTTTGCGGCTGTCGGGCAATATCTCTTACTATATCTACTATTCCAGGACGTAGTAATGGTTCTCCTCCCGTCAGACGAAACTTGGTAAAGCCTACGGGGATAAACACATCTTTGACTAAAGTAGCTATTTCTTTATTGGTCAGTAATTCTCCACCGAGAAGATAATTGAGTTTGGCACCTTCTGGCATACAATATTGACAGCGAAAATTACACTTATCGATGACGCTAATTCTTAGATAGTCAATTATATTAGACATTTATATTTGTATATGTTTCCTGGTATTTCAAGTATAGAAATAATAGATATTTATTATCGATCGCCACTATTTTATGAATAGCAAATTTTGATGAGCAAGCGAAGTTCGTCAAGAGCAAATGTTAGTAGCAATGGCTATTTGTTAGAATTTTTTTCAATTCAGCGATCGCTGATGATTAGCTATTTGAGTCTAACTTCATTTTAGTAGACATAAAAATTACTATAAATCTAAAAGGAAAAGTAACTTGCAAGGATACACTCTACCAGTTTTTGCCTGTGCTTCGGCGATCGCTGCCCTGCGACACCTCCATCAGGAACCAGAACTGCACTCGGTAAAAGTCGATCTAATTAAACCAGCGCAAATAGTAACTATCGACATCGAACAGGTAGCCAAACTAAATAATAGTTCGGCAATTGCCATTACTCGTAGCGATCCTGGAGATCATTTAGATCTAACACGTAATACTCCCGTTTGGGCATTAGTTACATCTGCTGAGGCAGTTAAAGAGCAAAAAATTGAAATTAGAGGAGGAGAAGGAGTTGGTCTTCAGCTAGATCGACAGGAACGAGCAGCTATTTATAGTTACGCGCGTGAACTAATTACAGCCAACCTTCAGCCTTTATTGCATCCTCAAGAAAGCATTACCGTAACCATTATTTTGCCTGAAGGACGCAGATTGGCAAAGCGCACTTCTAACGAGGCTTTTGGGGTAGTAGAAGGATTATCTCTGTTGGGGACAACTGGTATCGTTCAGCCATTAGTTGCTGCTAGCCAGTTAGAGGCATATCAGACTAAGTTAGCTGCCAAAGCCAAGTTATTTGACTCTTTGGTATTTTGCATTGGTGAAAACGGTTTCGATTTGGCACAGCAGATGGGAATCGAACCCGAACGACTAGTAAAAACCGCTAACTGGCTGGGTTCGATGTTAGTTGCTGCCGCACTTTGTGAAGTGAAATCGATTGTCTTATTTGGCTATCACGGCAAATTAATCAAGTTGGCTGGCGGTATTTTTCATACTCACAATCATTTAGCCGATGGTAGGCTGGAAATTTTTACCACTCACTGCGCTTTACTCGGTATGTCAACCGAGAGTTTGCGGCAAATATATACTTGTGAGACTACCGAAGCTGCTCTATGTATGTTGCGCGATTTAGACGCTAGGGAAAATAGTGATTGGGTAGAATTACTTTATAGCGCGATCGCATCCAGGATAGATAGTCGGGCTGAAAATTATATTGCTAAATACAGCGAGCAAAAGGTGCGTGTTGGTTCGGTACTGTTCGATCGCCAGAGAAAAATTATCGAGCAAAGTCCAAATGCAACTATTTTGCTATCAAACCTATGATATACTTTTTAGAATATTTCTAATACTTAATAGAAAATAATAAGTCCCAAGCAATTGTAACTTATAAATTCAAAACTTGGTAGACAAACTTTAAGTTCTGCAAAGAATAGTAATTAAATATATATACCTTTAAATCATCTAGAGAAATAGTGACTATTCAAACTCAAGCCAGCCCTCAAAACACAGAGTCTCTATCTTCCGAGTCTCTAGCCAATACTCTCGATCGCCAAAAAATTATTATTATCGATTTTGGCTCGCAGTATTCCGAGTTAATCGCCCGTAGAATTCGCGAAACTCAGGTTTATTCTGAAGTTATTTCCTATCGAACTACAGCAGAACAGCTACGCCAACTCAATCCCCAGGGAATTATTCTTTCTGGAGGACCTAATTCTGTCTACGATGAACATGCTCCCCAATGCGATCCCGAAATATGGAACTTAAAGATTCCCGTTTTGGGAGTGTGCTACGGCATGCAGCTAATGGTCAAACAGCTTGGCGGAACTGTAGAGCAAGTCAAACTAGGAGAATACGGCAAAGCCAATTTATTAATTGAAGATCCGACAGACTTGTTAACCAACGTTGAAGATGGCTCTACGATGTGGATGAGTCATGGTGACTCTTGTACCAAGTTACCAGCAGGATTTTCTGTTTTGGCTCGCACCCAGAATACCCCCTGTGCGGCAATTTCCCATCCCGAACGCAAACTGTTTGGGGTTCAGTTTCATCCAGAAGTCGTCCATTCTGAAGGCGGTATCGCTTTAATTCGTAACTTTGTCTATCATATTTGCCAGTGCGAACCTACCTGGACGACAGAAGCTTTTGTAGAAGAATCAATCCGCGAGATCAAAGCCAGAGTAGGAGATAAAAGAGTCTTGCTAGCTCTATCAGGAGGTGTAGATTCATCGACCCTGGCTTTTTTACTGCATAGAGCTATTGGCGATCGCCTTACCTGTATGTTTATCGACCAGGGCTTTA
This sequence comes from Myxosarcina sp. GI1, assembly GCF_000756305.1. Lineage (NCBI taxonomy): Bacteria > Bacillati > Cyanobacteriota > Cyanophyceae > Pleurocapsales > Pleurocapsaceae > Myxosarcina > Myxosarcina sp. GI1. The sequence continues at coordinate 76,180 of NZ_JRFE01000007.1, read as the reverse complement.
TGCGTAAAGGCGAACCAGAGCGATTGATGCAGATATTCAAAGAGCAGTTTCACATTCCCGTAGAATACGTTCAGGCGCGCGATCGCTTTATCAGACAAATGGAGGGAGTAACCGATCCCGAAGTCAAACGCCGTCGTATCGGACACGAATTTATTCAGGTTTTTGAAGAGGAATCTCAAAGATTGGGACCATTTGACTATTTAGCTCAAGGCACTCTATATCCCGACGTAATTGAATCTGCCGATACTAATGTCGATCCCAAAACAGGCGAAAGAGTAGCGGTGAAAATTAAAAGCCATCATAATGTAGGCGGTTTGCCCAAAAATCTCCGTTTTAAATTAGTCGAACCCTTACGCAAGCTATTTAAAGACGAAGTTCGTAATGTCGCTCGTTCTATTGGTTTGCCCGAAGAAATCGTGCGCCGTCATCCTTTTCCTGGTCCTGGGTTAGCAATTAGAATTATTGGCGAAGTTACTGCCGAACGACTGAATATTTTACGCGATGCCGACTATATAGTGCGGGACGAAATTAGCAGACAGGAAGTTTATCATGACTTCTGGCAGGCTTTTGCTGTCTTGCTGCCAATTCGTAGCGTCGGCGTTATGGGCGATAAGCGTACCTATGCCCATCCTGTAGTACTACGGTTTATTACTAGCGAAGATGGGATGACTGCCGACTGGGCGAGAGTCCCCTACGATCTGTTAGAAACCATTTCCAATCGCATGGTTAATGAAGTTAAAGGTGTAAATAGAGTCGTTTACGATATTACTTCTAAACCACCTGGAACTATTGAATGGGAATAAAAAAAAGTTAAAAGTTAAAAGTTAAATAGGCAATAAGCAAGAAACACTAAACATTTAATGTTCGATGAATTTATTTATTGGGATAAATTTCTGAACCAAATCGCTCTGTGAACATTTTCTTTGTTTGCCTAAAAAGTTTTAACTCTAAATCGGGATCTAGCCCTTCAGCTAAAAATATTTCTCTAACGAATTTATCAACTTCATAGTGTTCCCTAAAAAGAAAATGTTCTAAATTATAAAAAGGACTGCAAATTCCAAGTTCCAAACAAATTTTATTCAGAAACTTGCTAATTTCTTTTCTTGTAGGCAATATTTATACTCCAGCTTATAATACCAAACAATTATTTATTATCTTCCAAAAACTTATTAATACTGCCAATAAGCTGCTGTTCTGCTGCCTGTCGATCGCCATAGCGATCGCGCGAATATTTACTTGTCAACACACAAAATAAGTAAATATCTGCTATTTACTTATATTCTTGTCCTTAATCTATTGTTACTTTCGGAAGATTCTATAATCCTTGGTATTTGACATTAATAATAAAGCACCAACAGTTTAAGACCAAAAAAGGATTAATTCAATGACTTCACAAGATATTGGCGAACAGGCAATTAGCAAAGCTGCCGAAGTGGGTATGGAATCTCAGTTAGACGAATCGGAAGAGCTAGATGTAGATGTTCGCACTAATCCTGCCGATGCCGCTCAAGGAAAATTAGATTCTGTCAATATTAACGGCAAAGGGTTAGTAATGAACAAAGAACTCCGTGCTGAAAAGCTGGATATGAAAACCAACAATATTAAGGTCAATCCGCTTAAAGCTGCTTTTGGCGATATTGAAATGGAGCAACCTACCGATGCCACAGCATGTATTGTTCTAACCGATAAAGATATCGAACGAGCTTTTAATTCTGAATATATTAAAGATAAGCTCAAAGACCGCGAAGTAACTATCGACGGCGAAACGGTAACAGCTAATGCCAAGCGAGTAAATTTTTCTCTGCCAGGAGAAGGAAAAATTAGTTTGGAAGCCGATATTTCTCTAGCCGACTCTGAAACCAAACAGATTGCCTTTACTGGCAAACCTCGCGTTAGCGACAACGGCAATAAAATTGTTATTGAAGATGTAGAATATACTTCGGGTAAAAATGAAGCTCCCGAACTAACTCAGGCTTTGCTAAATAGTGCCGAAGAATTATTAGATCTGCGTAACTTCGAGCTAGCTGACATGAGCTTACAGTTAAAAAAACTTGACGTGCAAAAGGGAAAAATGACGATTAATGCCGATGCACGAGTCAATCAATTGCCTCAAGAATAATAAATAGCTTGTTGATGGTTCATTATTTAGTTGTCGCTCGTCTCAATAGTTAGCCATCAATTTTTATTAGAATAAAATTTAATAAAGTTTCGAGTTTGGGTACGAATTTGAGGGAAGATAGAACCTAAGAATGTTATCGAGCTTAGGCAATAATGTATTTACTGATTCCTGCTGCGGGAATGGGACGCAGAATGGGTAGCGATCGCAATAAGCTACTATTAAAATTATTAGACAAACCGCTATTAGCCTGGACTCTGCTGGCTGCCGAAAAATGCGATCGCCTTACTTGGATGGGAATTATCGGGCAACCTTCAGATTTCCCCGACTTTAAAGACATTCTGGCAGAGTTAAACCTCAGCAAACCAGTAGAATTAATTATCGGCGGCGATACCCGTCAACAGTCTGTAGACAATGGTTTGGCAGCTTTACCAGCAGCAGCAGAAAAAGTTTTAATTCACGATGGCGCAAGATGTCTGGCAACTCCCGAACTGTTTGCCCGTTGCGCCGATGTTTTGCAAACCTGTCAGGGAGCGATCGCTGCTGTACCCGTTAAAGATACGATTAAAGTAGTAGATTCTAATAAGTATATTCAAGACACCCCAGATCGCAGCAATCTCTGGGCGGCTCAAACACCACAGGGTTTTGAAGTTAAATTACTCAAAGAGTGTCACCAACGAGGCAAAAAATCGGGCTGGCAAGTTACCGATGATGCAGCTTTATTTGAAAAATGCCAGCTTCCCGTAAAAATAGTTGAAGGGGAAGAAACCAACTTGAAGGTTACTACTCCTGAAGATCTGGCGATCGCCGAATCTATTTTACGCCAGCGATCGAAGTTAGATTAAACCATTAACCCATAAAAAATAGTTCGTAAATATTGAGTATAACTTCGACAACAATTAAAATTACGATATACCACTCTACTCTTACCGCGCTTCGATGCTGCATCAAATCCAGTACGGTTTGAGCGGTACGAGAAATTAATTCTAGTTTGCGTTCTAAAGCGCGATCGCGTTCGCGAATTTCGTATTCATCTTCTAAACGAACATAGAGACGTTCTAAATTAGGGTAATCCCATAGCTGTTCTGGTTTTTCTTCGATTCCTACCAGACCAATCGTGGTTTGCTGAACCATGATATTATTGCCAATCAGCTTTAAAAGATCTTCTCCATCATGACGACCATTGCCAAATTGTTTAATACTAGCAGCGATCGGCTCAATTTTGTCAAATACCATAGTAATAGCGTTTTCATAGTGGCTTAAAATTACGCTTTTGGCTAATACATCAGCCACAATTTGTAACCGTTCGACGCTAAACTCTTTTAATTCTATGATTCCATTGTCGGCAATAATTTCTTTGCTATTGGGATTTAATTTTATTTGTGCTTCTTCAAATTCTGGTTCTTTAAAAGGTTTAGCAATCCAGGGCTGCAACTTTTCAATAAAAGCAGCTTCTTCTAAAGAATCGAGTCCAAACAAAACTACTGCGCCGTAACGCTGTAAGATGACACAACCATGTTCGCCTGCTGCAATAGTTAGAGGAGAATCTCCCAAACATTTAGTATTTTCCAAAGTTCGCAGATCGAGCTTTTCGCCAATAAATAAGGCGCGGACGCTGACAGTTTTTTCTCCTGCAAATTCAATAATATTTGTTTGAATAGTATTCATTTTAGTTTTAATAGCCGATTAATTTCGTAATTAGTAATTCGATTTAACTATGAGTAGTAATTTTAATTTCCATATCTTTAATCATTTCATAAATTTGCTTTTGTCGTTTTAATGGTCCCCATTCATACAGCAACAACTCAATTGGATACCACAAACCAACCCAACCAGCAATTAAAAAACCTTCATTTAAAAATCTATGTACCAATATCGGTAAGTATTCTATCTTGTCGAATAAAGTAGATATTACAAGACAAACTGCTAAAAAAAGTAATCCTCTTTGTAAAGCGCGAATTCCCCGTCCTCGTAGAGAAGTTATATCGTTAGAAATATTCTCGATCTTGTTGTTACAGTAATGCTGTAAAGCATTGACAACCGATTTTTCTAAATTTTCTGAAAGCTGATGGTTTGGAAGCAAGATTGTAGTTCGTACTTTTTCTGTTAGCGAGGTTGGTTTAAGTTGGTTGACAATACGCTCAATCCCAGAACTAGACTCGGTTTGCGGTCTAAAAAGATCGAATTCTGGATCTTTGAACAAATATTCAATCTTATCGAGCTTCAGACTAAAGTTATAGTAACTATCGGTCATTAAGGTAACAAAATAGTCGATCTTACTTATTTTAAGTTTATAAAGCTAAAAAAGCGTATCAAACAAATGAAAAATTATTGCTGTAGATTGAATCAAACTATAACTAGGGACTGACATTTTTTCTGCTTGTCCGTTGCTAGATTGAATTCAAGTAACGAATTTATTTTTAGCAAATGAATACAGAAAACCAACAATCGGAACCAACTGCCTCTGGCGGCAAACAAACTCCTGTAGATCCGACTCAGCGTCGAACGGGACAGGGAGCAGATACAGATGCTAGAGAAAATGCTGCGCCTGAAGCTCCTGGTACGGATAATCCTCAAGTAGAAGGAGATCCCAATCAAGGTACGGAAGCTCGTTAATTTGCCAGACAATCTACATTGTGTTTTTGGAAAATCCACATTGCAAAAAAAGCCCAGCTATTTTATAGATAACTGGGCTTAAGTATTAATCTATGTGGCTAGAGGTGCAAACGTTTGTCTTTGAAGCAGAATTAAGCAGTTTGGTTTTTAGCTTCACCAAGATCGATCTTAACTACTTTATTTTTTTCGGCTTCCGATTTAGGTAAAGTTAGATTTAGAATACCGTCTTTATATTCGGCAGTAACGTTAGTGTTTTGAACTTTTACGGGTAGCGGAATTACTCTAGAGAATTTACCGTAACGGAATTCGCTTCTAGTTTTACCATTCTCTTCAGATTTAGTTTCTGACTTACGTTCGCCAGAAATCGCTACTCGGTCTGCCATAACTTGAATATCTAGATCTTTGGCTTCCATGCCAGGAACTTCGAGTTTGAGATGCAAAGCATCTTCTTTTTCGGTAAGTTCGGCAGCGGGGACTCTAGATAAATTATTAAAGTCACTCCAAGATTCGGGAGTTATAGCATCATCAAATAAACGATTAAGTTGACGCTGTAAAGAGTTCATTTCTTGCCAGGCATTATATCTTGTTAAAGCCATAATTAAAGTTTTCTCCGATTGCTATTTGCTTAGCTTGGTTGGACTATTTGTTTCTTTAATTATTATTTTAATAAGTAGGCGAGCAATCTAAAAGTGAGGCTTTTGTCCCATATATAGTAGTGCTTTCTGCCCGAACCAATAATATCTATCTGGGTAGAGAAAACTGTACCTATGGCAATTCGGTTACTTTTTTTAATTGTCAACAGCTTATTTTCTAGCAGTACGAAATAAATGAGAATGTTCGGGATGGTATAGGCGCGATCGCTTGTTCTTAACTTGTTTTAAAGCAGGACTAATTAGATACATTACGGTTCTAATTAAATTGTTTTCTTGCGTAACCTGCGCCATTTTTGATAATGGTACCACCCAAATCTGTTCGTCTTGCCAACCCAAACGAAAACAAATAGCTACGGGAGTATCGGCAGGATAGTGTTGCAGCAGCTTGGCTTGAGATTCTTCTACATGACGCGCTGCTAAGTAGAGACACAAACTAGCTCGATGTGCAGCCAGGGAAGCTAGTTCTTCAGTTTCTGGTACTGCTGAGGCTTTACCGCTAATTCTGGTTAAAATAATCGTCTGGACTAGTTCTGGTACGGTTAGTTCCGTTCCCAAGGTGGCGGCAGCAGCTTGAAAGGCACTAATGCCAGGGATAAGTTCAAAAGGAATATCAGCAGCAGCAAAAGCCTCTATCTGTTCGCCGATCGCGCTATACAAAGATAAATCGCCAGAATGCAAGCGCACTACGGCGAGATTTTGTCTGACTCTAGCGATCGCCAGGGGAATAATTTGTTCTAAAGTTTTATTTCCAGTAGGAATCAGTTCGGCATCGGAACGTACATCCTGCAAAATTTGTTTGGGAACTAAAGAATCTGCATAGAGAATGACATCAGCGCGATCGAGGATTTTTTTGGCTTTAATAGTCAGTAATTCGGGATCTCCAGGTCCCGCACCAATAATATAAACACCTGGTTTGAGAGAAGGATTATGGGGCATGAAAGAAGTTTTTAAAGTCAAAAGTTAAAAGTTAAAAGTCAAAAGTAAACTAGCTACTTGATATTCTTTGCTCGATTAACATCAAGTAGAGGACGCTTTAACCAATAAAGCCAAGCCAAACCAATTAAACCAAAAGTAATTTCTGCCAAACTTATTAGTTGTGCTACTCGTAAAAAACCCAGCATTAAACTGTCGGTTCGCAATCCTTCAATCCAAATTCGACCGCAACTATAGGCGATTAGATATACAAAGGTCAAAGTTCCTACTTTTAAGCTGTTTTTGTGTTTCAAACCCCAGAAAAACAGCCACAATAGCAAAATAAACACCCCAATATTCCATAAAGATTCGTATAAAAAAGTAGGATGAAAATATTCATAGTTGATATACTCCAATGGTCGATTGGCAGGAGGAATATATAGTTTCCAAGGTAAATCTGTGGGTCTGCCAAAGGCTTCTGAGTTAAAAAAGTTGCCCCACCGCCCGATCGCCTGTCCTAAAATCAAAGAAGGTACTACCAGATCCGATAACTGCCAGATAGAAACTTTTTTCAAACGGGCAAATATCAGTCCCGCGATAGTGCCGCCAATGATTGCCCCGTGAATGGCAATACCACCCTGCCAAATAGCGATAATATCCTGGGGACGTTGCGAGTAGTCAGACCATTTAAACAAGACGTAATAAAGTCGAGCGCAGGGAATAGCCCCAATAACCAGCCAAATTGCCAAATCTGCCAGTAGCTCGGGGTCGACTCCGCGACGTTTTGCTAAATACTGCGACAGACTAACGCCAATCAACACTGCCGAGGCAATTAACAAACCATACCAGCGCAATGCCAAAGGACCAATTTCTACAATGATTGGACCTGGAGACTGAAATTGAACGAGTAGCATAAAAATAAATATAGAGGTAAATGCGGCATTTCAAAAGTTTATAAAGCGATCGCCACAATTTAAAACTGAGGTTCAAATCATACTCTACCTCAAATTAAATCTATAATTTTTATAGCTCGGACAAAATTACTTTATGACGCTACAAACTGCCAATAAATCTACACAGCCAGCTTCGGAGGTTCTGTTAGGTAAATCTCTACCAGAACTAACCGAATGGGTACAACAGCAGGGACAACCTGCTTATCGAGGCAAACAACTATATCAGTGGCTCTACCAAAAAGGAGCGCGATCGCTAACAGAAATTTCGGTTTTTCCCAAACGATGGCGTGAGGAACTAGCCGACTATCCTTTAGGACGTTCTACTATTAATTATCGCAGTATTGCCGCTGATGAGACGCGCAAGTATTTATTACGCCTTGCCGATGGTGCGATCGTCGAAACCGTAGGTATTCCCACTGCCAAACGCCTAACTGTTTGCGTTTCTTCTCAGGTTGGCTGTCCGATGGCTTGTGATTTTTGCGCTACGGGAAAAGGCGAATTTGTACGCAATCTTCAAACTCATGAAATTGTCGATCAGGTATTGACAGTGCAGGAAGATTTTCAGCAACGAGTTAGCAATGTAGTCTTTATGGGTATGGGAGAACCGTTAATGAACCTCTCACCAACCGTAGCTGCGGTTAAATCTCTCAATCAAGACGTAGGTATCGGGCAGCGATCGCTCACCGTCTCTACTGTTGGTATTCCTGGTAAAATTGTCGAACTAGCGCAACATAAGCTACAAATTGTTTTTGCCGTCAGCCTTCATGCACCCAATCAACAATTGCGCCAGCAGTTGATTCCCAGTGCCAAACACTATCCTCTAGATACTATACTTGCCGACTGTCGGGAATACGTGAGAGTTACGGGTAGAAGAGTAACTTTTGAATATATTTTACTGTCAGGAGTTAACGACTTACCCGAACATGCCCTGGAGTTAGCCAACTTGCTTAGAGGTTTTCAAACTCACGTCAATCTCATCCCCTACAATCCCATCTCAGAAGTCGATTATCAAAGACCCGATCGCTATAGAATTGAAGAATTCGAGCGCATTTTACAAGAGCATAAAATTGCCGTTAGCGTACGCTATTCGCGGGGTTTATCTGCCGATGCTGCTTGCGGACAGTTAAGAGCATCCCGTATATAATTCAATTCCTTTTACTTCCAATGTACGAGAATTAATACGATTTTTAAGCCGAAATAGGAGAGTAACCGCTAATGCCTGGAGCATAAGCTTCAATGACTCTTGCAGTTTTATAACATTGAACTAGCAAATAGTCACAACTGCGACATGAAGTACGAACCAGAGAATTATCTATAATGTGTTTTTGAGCGAGCTCGCCACAGTTGGGACAGCGAATCGTTTGTGTTTTAGTCATGTCTTTAGTCGATTTTTTTTAAATGTAATGTTATTAAAAATATTTAAAACAGGGGCGTTAAGACTCAGGCAATTTTAGCCTGTCTTTAAATATTATATTTTTTTTAAAAGTCAATTAAACCATACTTTGTATAGATTTAAGTTTAGTTTTAAGCGATCCCTGTATTTAACCGTACAAGCTTAACAGCTTATTTTAAGATATAGCAACGATTTTATTTTTTCTTAATGGCGATCGCCTCTTGAGTGAAACGGGCGACGCAATACTTCTTATTTAACAATTGGCAGTTGACTGTTAGAGGAAGGGTTTCATAGCACAAGTTCCAGATACAGTTTGTAGTTTTATTAACAATAATTTTAAGTCGAACTCGTAACGAATATGATAATTATAGAAACTCATAACGACTTTAATTTAGGTACAGCTCTATCGAACTTATAGCCTGCAATCTAGGAAGGATAAGTAATAGAAAAACTATATTTTGGTAATTTCACTTATTTTTGACGATCGCAACTGGTAAAAAGTGTTTAACACCGACAGTAAAACTAAAGCTTCTACATCCATACAGTCATTGGAGGATGCCTTAACTCTGTGTCGAAATTCGGGGATGCGAGTTAGCAAACAGCGTTATCGAGTTTTAGAGTTACTGTGGCAGACAAACGAACATCTTTCGGCTAAAGAAATTTACGCCCGTCTCAATCAACATTCTTCGGCTGTAAGTCTGGCAGCGATTTACCAAAATATAGCTGCATTATCTGCCCTGGGCTTGTTAGAAAGTATTCCCAGTTCCAAGGGACATCTCTATAGCAAAGTAGGTGATTCCCATGCCCACTTAATGTGTTTGGACACTGAGAAAATTCTTGACGTTAGAGTCAATTTACCTAAATCTTTAATTGTCAAGGTCATACAGGAAGTCGAGCAACAGACTGGTATTCAAATTGTGGACTATCAGCTTAATTTTTTCGGCTATCAAAAAAAAGCTAATTTACTTTAAATAGAAAAATTATGAGCAGTGAAAGCAAATGCCCATTTTCGGGCGGATCTCAAAAATTTACGGCTGGCGGTGGTACATCAAACCGAGACTGGTGGCCGAATCAATTAAACCTGAATATCCTGCACCAGCACTCGCCTCGGGCTAATCCCATGAGCGAAAGTTTTAACTACGCAGAGGACTTCAAGACCCTCGACTTAGCAGCCCTGCGAGCAGATATCTTCGAGTTGATGACCACTTCGCAGGACTGGTGGCCAGCCGACTACGGTCACTATGGACCACTCTTCATTCGGATGGCGTGGCACAGCGCTGGCACGTACCGCATCGGCGATGGTCGCGGCGGAGCGGGTTCGGGTAGTCAACGATTTGCGCCCCTCAACAGTTGGCCCGACAATGCTAACCTCGACAAGGCACGTATGTTGCTATGGCCCGTCAAGCAGAAATACGGTAAGAAAATCTCTTGGGCAGACCTTATGGTCTTTGCAGGTAACTGCGCTCTGGAATCAATGGGCTTCAAAACCATCGGCTTTGCTGGCGGACGTGAAGATGTTTGGGAGCCAGAGTTAGATATTTACTGGGGTTCTGAGACTACGTGGCATGGGGATAAAGACTATAGTGACAAACGCTACAGCGGCGATCGCGTATTAGAGAATCCTCTCGCTGCCGTTCGGATGGGGCTAATCTATGTCAATCCAGAAGGACCCGATGGCGAACCAGATCCCGTTGGTTCGGGGCAAGACATTCGCGAAACCTTTGGGCGCATGGCGATGAACGACGAAGAAACCGTCGCGCTCACCGCGGGTGGTCACACCTTCGGTAAATGCCACGGTGCGGGCGATGCGTCCCATGTGGGTGCCGAACCCGAGGGCGCAACCATTGTGGATCAGGGTTTGGGCTGGAAGAGTACCTTTAACTCTGGCGTTGGTGTCGATGCCATTACCAGCGGTATCGAAGGTGCCTGGACTCCCACGCCAACACAGTGGGACAACAGCTATCTCGAAACCCTATTTAAATATGATTGGGAACGGGTGAAGAGTCCTGCCGGTGCGTGGCAGTGGGTACCCAAAGACGGTGCTGGTGCCGATACGGTACCCGACGCGCACGATCCGTCAAAGCGTCACGCTCCAATGATGACCACAGCGGACATGGCTATGAAAATGGACTCTATCTACGAGCCAATCGCGCGACGTTACCACGACAACCCAGATGAGTTTGCCGTGGCGTTTGCCAAGGCTTGGTTCAAGCTAACGCACCGCGATATGGGTCCCCTCTCCCGCTATCTTGGTTCGGAGGTTCCAGCAGAAGAGTTTTTATGGCAAGATCCTATCCCGGCAGTCGACCATGAATTAATTGACGAGGGAGATATCACCGCCCTAAAGGATAAGATTCTCGCTTCTGGTCTGTCGGTTTCCGAACTAGTCTCCACCGCCTGGGCATCGGCAGTAACCTACCGTGACTCTGATAAGCGCGGAGGAGCCAACGGAGCGCGTATTCGCCTCGCGCCACAGAAAGATTGGGAGGTCAACCAACCAGAGCAATTGGCGAAGGTGCTACAAACCTTAGAAGGAATCCAAAACGAGTTTAACAGTTCGCAGTCTGGTGGGAAGAAGGTTTCTCTCGCCGACCTAATCGTTTTAGGCGGCTGTGCGGGCATCGAGCAAGCGGCGAAAAAAGCAGGTCATGACGTGAAGGTACCCTTTACGCCAGGACGCATGGATGCGTCGCAAGAGAAAACCGATGTGGAGTCCTTCGCCCCACTCGAACCAAAGGCTGATGGGTTCCGCAATTACATAAGAGGCGAGCATACCTTGTCAGCAGAAGAGTTACTGGTGGATCGCTCGCAGTTGTTAACGTTGAGCGCACCAGAGATGACGGTTCTTATTGGCGGTCTGCGGGTTCTGGGTACCAACGTCGGCGACTCCAAACACGGTGTCTTCACCCAGCAATCAGAAACGTTGACTAATGACTTCTTTATGAACCTGCTCGATCTGGGTACGACCTGGAAGGCGGTTTCTGAGGCAGAAGACGTATTTGAGGGAAGCGATCGCAAAACTGGCGAACTTAAGTGGACTGGCACCCGTGTCGATCTCATCTTCGGTTCAAACTCTCAGCTAAGAGCGATCGCGGAAGTCTACGGATGTAAAGATTCAGAGCAAAAATTCGTACATGACTTTGTAGCAGTTTGGGACAAAGTGATGAACCTCGATCGCTTTGACCTAAAATCTTAAGGTCTGAGTAGTTAGATTCAATTAAAGTTATTTTGCTAGTAGGCTGAAGCTTCTGCTTCAGCCTTTCTTAATAATTGTTCTCTTAAGTTATCTCAAATAATACATTTTAGAGCGATTACGCTGAGTCCTGCGGACTTGCTCCGCAACCGCGTAGCCTACGGATCGCTCTACTACAAATAGCCAAAGTATTTTAGCGAAGGTTCGGCATAATTTAAGAACGTTTCTCTATCCTCCGTACTCAAATTTTGAACCTGATTGAGATTAACATCTTTACGTAAAAAAGCGTTTAATTCTGCTGTATTCAGCCAAAATAGTTGATAATCTCGTTCTCCCATCGTATGGCGATAAGTTCCGTCTTTGCCCATACTTTTTTTGGTATACATTCTAAATTCGATCAGGCGATCGAAATCTAAATTAGCGTATTCGTAAATCTTCTTGGTAAAAGAAATATGGTCGGCGAGCAAATCTTCAAATTTTACTAAATGATAATTTTTTAGACGCTCGGCATCTCGAATCATTTTTTGACATACTGTCTGGTACATTTTGCCGCAGTACTCGGCACTGTAACCCCGACGCACAAACCCTTCGCAAATAGCAAAACCATTCCGTATCAAAGCGATATAGGTTGCATCTGGATACATTTTTTCTAGCACGTCTGTCGCTAAGACGACTCCATCTAAGTTTTTGGCTAATAAACGAGACGCTTTGAGTTCGGATTCGGTATATTTAACGTTTTCCGATTTGTATTGATTCATTTCCGCATTCAATTTATGCCAGTAAAACAGGTAATCGACATAAAGGCGGGTTAGATAAGGAAGCTGGTTTCTTTTTTGCAAGCAAATAGTCGAAAACGTATTTTGTCGTGCCGTAATTAGCACGGGTGCCCAAAATGGTTTTAAAAATCGATTGCTCCATTTAACTAGCGGACTTTGAGTCTTAGCTATACCTTTGCCAAAAAACATTTGATGGGTTTCACCGCCAATTCCACAGACATCGGGATGAGATAGCAATAGATCGATTACTAAAGAAGTACCTCCACGTTGAAAACCATTAACAAAGATAGGGGCATTGTTCAGCATAAAACTAGTAAGTAGACTGAATTAAAGTTAACTATAAATACACTTAATCCAATCTTATAGTGCGATTGGGTAGATTTTCGATTTCAATATCATAAGTAAAACCATCGTGAGCTATTTGTATATAGTCAAAAACGCTCGAACTAAATACTTCGTCATCTAAATAATGAAAGGGATTATTACCTGAATTTATGTTGTATAAAAAATAACAAAAAAAGAGAATTTTTAAAAACAACATCGAAGGCAAGATTTCTTTTTTAAATCCCTTCCATTTATATTCAATTAGAAAGTAATAAAACAGACCGCCAAAAGTATATAATACAAACGCAAATCTATATGAAAAATGATGTATATCGCGTCCGATAAACATTAAAAATAATAATATAGGGTGTAAAAAAAGTAATAATTTTTCGGTGGGAGTTTCAAATTTTTTCTCTTTTAAGAGAAACATGATAATGCAAAAAATAACAAATCCTTCTAAAAAAGGAACGCCAAAACTGCTTTGACTGGAGCGAATATTGGCATAACTCTGAGTTTTAGCTATGATTATTGCTGCATATTTGGCGGGCATAAATCGAACTACCAAAAAAACAAATCTAAGCAATATAGCATTACTAAAGGGTAGAAAAAGCCCCGCAGCGAATATGATTATTTTGACATATTTTCGTCTGAGAAATTTAGCTTTATCGTAGACAAATAAAACTCCTAAATAAATAATATTAGCGAAGTGAGTACACAAGCTAAAAATATATACTCCCCACATAACAAGCTTTTTTTCTGCATAAACTACTGCGACCAAAAATATCACGGTAGCTATATACTGTCTGACAAAAAATCCCTGAATATCCAAAAATCCAGGTGTAGCAATAATAAACATCGACAGCAAAGCATAATTTTGTGGTGATAGTTTTTTAGCTATTACTAAAAAAGTAACGGCATTAAAAAAGAATGACCAAAAAAAGATGAAAGCATATTTAGAGCCATTAGAAATTAAAAATACAGGATAGCTAAGTAACCACAGAACAAATTCAACACCTTGTTCTCCAGAAATTTCAAAAGGGTTATTGCCATCAAGACGTTCGTAATTAGCGGTATAAACAGCTAAATCGGAAATAACATCTAAAGAAGAAACAAAAATAGTGTTAGTAAGAATTACCAGTAAAATAAGCAGTAAATTTAATTTGCTGTTTGGTTTGCGATTGAGATGGATAAAATAAAGCAGTGGAAAAATACCCAAAATTGGAACAAACATCCATAATGCCAAACCAAAAAACAGGAAGATTGCTTTGTCGTTTTTATTAGCAAATGCCTTATTTTTATGCTTTTTACTGAGGTTTACCTGCATGAGAATTATTTAAAATTTCTTCAAAAAGTTGGTGATATTTTCTTGCCTGTATTTCTACAGTAAATTCTTGTTCGACTTTGGCTCTTGCCTGACGAGATAGATCTTGCCAGCGTAATTCCTCTTCTAAAACCCAACTTATTCCCCACGCTAAGTCTTCGGGTTCGTAAGGTTTGGCGAGATAACCAGTTTCTAGATGGGCGATCGCATCTGACAAACCACCGATGTTAAAACCCACGCAGGGAGTACCACAAGCCAAAGCCTCAATGATGGTATTGGGTAGATTGTCTTGTAAGGAAGGAGCTACAAAAACATCTGCTGCCGCGTAAACCAGAGCTATAGAGATATCATCGTTTAGCTTGCCTAAATAGTTAACTTTAAAGCCGAAATCTGGTGTTTTTTTGGGTTGAGAACTACCAAAGACAACTAGTTCGATCCGTTCTGAATCTTGCAAATAGCTTAATTTTTGCAAAGCTGGCATTAATAAATGAAATCCCTTGCGGCGATCGCTCGTTGCCTGAAGTGCGCCAAATAAAATAATTTTTTTATCGGGTGGTAATCCTACTAGCTTTTTAGCGAGGCTTTTCTCAATTGGTTGGTATCTTTGAGCATTTAAGCCATTGGGTATTGCTTCTATTCTCAAACCACCAAGTAGAGAACTTTTTCGCGCACAGTCTGCCAGCCAGTTACTAGGAGTCACGATAGTTAGGTTTAAGTCTTGCCAAGCTTTGAGTTTGCGCCGCCAGATCCAGCGAGATAAGTCCCAATCTCTATTGCTGTGCAGTTGAGGACAGGCTCCGCAGGCTTTTGTGTAGCGATCGCATTCTCGGCTATAGTGGCAGCCTCCAGTAAATGCCCACATATCGTGCAGCGTCCAAACAATAGGTTTGCCTAGCTTGGGTAGAGATTCAATCTGTAGGTATCCGCTGTTAATCCAGTGTAGGTTGATAATATCGGGAGCGATCTTAGCAACCTCAGCAGTAACTCGATCTGGCAACCACTGAACGGAATAGGGTAAATTTTCTCGTTGTGGGTAAAATCGCGTTGGCATGCGATCTAAGCCTGGAGCTAGCTTCATCCATGTCTGGGCTAACTTACTTGTAGGCGACAAAACCGTAAAATCATCGCGGTTATCTATTCCCACCAACATACTTGAGTCTACACCAAGCTTTCTCAACCCATGATGGAGACGATAGGCAGCAGCATAACCACCCCCACGACCATTAGAACGTCCAACCGAGCATACTTTCATTTCCTAAAAAAAATACCATCCATTTGAAGTAATCTACCTGTTTTTGGGTCGGTAAATCCAGGAATAACCGCATGAAGCTCGTAACCTAACTGTTCGAGAAATTTTAGCATTTCTATGTAATGTGGTTGTCCCTGGTAGAGGGGAACTAAAGATAGTTCGATCTGAATACCCTTAATTCGAGGCAAAATTTTAGTTGCTCCTGCCAATACCTGTCTTTCAAAACCCTGAACATCTATTTTTAAAAAAACCGAATCAAACTCAGTTGTGAGATACTTTGGGGCAATAGTATCCAAACTACTGAGTTTTACTATTTCTGAATCGACATAAGCAGAATTAGGAGCGGCATCTACATGATCTTCTAAAACATCTAAAACCGAACTGCTGCGATCGTTGGCAGATATGTTGATGGTAATTTCACCGTCTTTATCGCCAATTGCCATACGGGGTGCGGCTTCCCAATAAATATCGCGATCGCTTGCGGCTACTAATTGCGCGTGAGGTTTAGAAAGCGGCTCGAAAGAGACAATTTGTCCTTTATAGTCCAAGTCACGCAGCAGCAAAGCATACTCGCCAATATTTGCCCCTACATCTAACACCAAGTCGATGCCGTAATAGGAAAAAAAATGCTGCATCCGAGCCATTTCCGATCGCTTGGGCAAATACCTTTTTATTTCAATTCCCAGATTTCTTAATAGCTTC
The DNA here is from genome assembly GCF_000756305.1 of Myxosarcina sp. GI1. Lineage (NCBI taxonomy): Bacteria > Bacillati > Cyanobacteriota > Cyanophyceae > Pleurocapsales > Pleurocapsaceae > Myxosarcina > Myxosarcina sp. GI1. The sequence goes on along the minus strand of NZ_JRFE01000007.1, from coordinate 59,972 downwards.
TTAATTAATTTTCTAGCCATATATAAGCGCTTCGCTAAAGTAAAAAGTTAAAATTTAAAAATCAAAAATAAAATTATAGTAGTTCTCATGCCTTTTGCCTTTTGCCTTTTGCCTTAATTAAAATGTGTGTCTGTTATGACCGAAAACCCCTGTAAATTGTTACTTTTCCTGCCAAGCAAAGATATTAAGCTGTAAATCGAAACCAGCCATAGGCTTTAATTCTACAAATGGAGCAATATTTTTCTTCATTACATTGCGGATATGAACTCTAAAATTACCCTCAGATAATATAGTCAGTATTTTATCTAAATGTTGCTCTTGTCCGACTCTAGAGTGATATTCGATAAAAATATGTTTTGTCCGATCTAATAAATCTCTACATCTGGGAACGACAAATGCTTCCGCACCTTCGATATCCATTTTGATAAAATCAAAGCGATCGCCCTGTAAAATATCGGCAATATCGACGGCTTCAATTTCTAAAACACTATTTTCCCGATCTTCTCGTTCGTCACTAATATGTCCGCCATCAGCACCTTCAGAAACAAATTTAAGAGTGGTATTTTCATGCCATACTGCTTTGTTGAATAGCCGAACATCGTTAAAGCCATTGTCACAGACATTTTTTTTCAGATAATCGAACACTTTGGCATCTGCCTCAAACGCCGTTATTTCGGCTTGGGGATATAAATGTTTAAAGAATAATACGCTCAAGCCAATGTTTGCCCCCAGATCTAAAATTTTGGGAGTTTGGTTACTAGCTTTAAATTCATAGAGTCTTTCTAAAAAAATTTCTTGATAGGAATATAAAAAAGACAGAGCATCGGGAATTAGCAAATCGTAGCCGTTAACTCTGACTCGACACTCTTGATAACGAGGCAAGTTTCTTAATTTAGACCAAAGTGAATGATAGGTAAAATACTCTCGGTTGGTAAGCATACTGTGAATATGCTTGATTGGCTCGACAGCGATCGGTTTGATAATTCCGCTCATACAAAAGTTTTAATTAGAGAATAGTATGACTAAAGATCGGCTAGCGATCGACTATAAAACACATTTATAAATTTAAAGTAAAGAGCTTTTTGGCTTTATTGACAGCGCGAACCAAAAAAGTTTTGCCAAAAATTTTGCTTTGAGTAAAGTTATCTGCCTCAGCGTGGCGAATAATATAAGGAGGATGCTGTAAGGGAAAAGAAATTTCTCCTCTAGGCAGATTAGCCATAGAGTCTTTTTTATTGACAGTATGAGTTCCTTCAGTAGCATAACCAATATTAGATACCAAATTTACTTCAGGAAGAACGGTTAAACCGTTTTGCAGCCAACAGGCAAACGTCCAACGGTATGCCCAACTATTAATCTGTTCGTCATAAGTTAATTGAAAAATTTTGCGCCAATAGTTTACCGCTTTTGTATCTCCTAAAATATATTCGAGCCAATTGCCCTCTTTAATTTCTTGCCAGAGACTCATCTTGATATCGTAATGTTCCCAGGCGCGTCCCCAGGTTGCCCACCCCCAACAGTGATTGTAGCGAGAGTAATAATAGCTGTATTTAGTACGCCTGCGTCCAAACTGAAAGTTATCACCAGAAATAGCCATGATGCGGCGATCGCTGCGATAATAATCGAGTAGTTCTTCGCAAAAACGAAAAAAACTAGGATCGGGAACGCAGTCATCCTCTAAAATAATCGCCTCCTCCACCTGAGAAAATACCCAGTCCAAACCAGTAGAAACCCTGAGCTTACAGCCCAAATTGAGATTGCTATAGTCGGTCAAAACCTCACAGTCCCAATCGACGCGATCAATTATAGTTCTTGCTGCCGCACATTTTTCAGCCTCGTCGGGGCGATCGCTTCTCGCACCATCGGCAACTACCAAAAGCTTGGGTGGCTTTGCCTGACGGACAGCTTCAAATACTTTTTCGGTTGTATCGGGACGATTGAAAATCAGTAAGACGACAGGGGTTTTCATTTAGTGGCGAGCTAATCTGAATATTACCGAAATAATATAGCAATTCTCGATTAGGCGTTTGAGACTTTGTTACATAATATATTTACGTCTATAAAGGAAAGATTCCCCTATCTGTAATTACGCGATCGCGTCCAGAAGAAGCGAGTTTAATTTTGGCTAAAAATCTGAGATATTCCTAATGAAATATTTATTTCGATGCTTAAAGTCTCTGTATTCTCTAAATACTCAACAGTATACTAAGGTTCGCTAACTGCCGATCTTTGAGGCAAATTTTACTTTTAGCAAAGCCTAGCTGTAATAAGATTAAAAATTATTCAAGCAGCAGGATTAAATATAAATGAGCTACCGTATGGAACGTCGGGCGTATGCAGAAACTTTCGGTCCGACAACAGGCGATCGCATTCGTTTGGCAGATACAGAAATTATTATCGAAGTCGAACGAGACTATACAACTTACGGTGAAGAAGTAAAGTTTGGTGGTGGTAAGGTAATCCGCGACGGTATGGGACAATCGCCAATTTCCAGGGCAGATGGGGCGGTAGACACGGTAATTACTAATGCTTTGATTCTCGACTGGTGGGGTATCGTCAAAGCCGATGTAGGTATTAAAGACGGCAAGATAAAAAAAATTGGGAAAGCTGGCAATCCTCTAATTCAAAATAATGTCGATATTATTATCGGTGCGGCAACCGAAGTGATAGCAGGAGAAGGAATGATTCTTACTGCTGGGGGAGTAGACAGCCACATTCACTTTATCTGTCCCCAACAAATCGAAACGGCGATCGCTTCTGGAGTTACGACAATGATCGGCGGTGGTACGGGACCTGCAACTGGTACTAATGCTACTACCTGCACTCCTGGAGCGTGGCATATCTGGCGGATGTTACAGGCTGCCGATGCTTTTCCGATGAATCTGGGGTTTCTGGGTAAGGGCAATAGTGCCAAACCAGAAGGATTGGTAGAACAAGTTCGGGCAGGGGCAATGGGGTTAAAACTCCACGAAGATTGGGGTACGACTCCAGGGGCGATCGATACCTGTCTTAGCGTCGCCGATGAATATGACGTACAGGTAGCAATTCATACCGACACTTTAAACGAGGCTGGTTTTGTCGAAAATACCATCGCCGCTTTTAAAGACCGAGTCATTCATACCTATCATACTGAGGGGGCAGGCGGCGGACACGCACCAGATATTATCAAAGTCTGCGGACTGAGTAACGTTTTGCCTTCCTCTACTAACCCCACTCGCCCGTTTACGGAGAATACCTTAGAAGAACATCTAGATATGCTGATGGTTTGCCATCACCTTGATAAAAACAGTCCCGAAGATGTGGCATTTGCCGAATCGCGCATCCGTCGTGAAACCATTGCCGCTGAAGATATTCTGCACGACTTGGGGGCATTTAGCGCGATCGCTTCTGATTCTCAGGCAATGGGTAGAGTGGGAGAAGTGATTCTTCGTACCTGGCAAACCGCCCACAAAATGAAAGTGCAACGGGGAGTTCTATCATCTTCTACCGAAGAACCAGCCGATAACTTTCGTGCTAAACGCTATATTGCTAAATACACTATTAATCCCGCTGTAATGCACGGTATTGCCAATTATGTCGGTTCGATTGAAGAAGGCAAGTTAGCCGATCTCTGTCTTTGGAAACCTGCCTTCTTTGGAGTCAAACCAGAAATTGTCATTAAAGGTGGTGCGATCGCCTACTCGCAAATGGGCGATGCCAACGCCAGCATACCCACTCCCGAACCCGTACGAATGCGTCCCATGTTTGGTAGCTATGGCGGTGCAATTGGGGCGACATCTCTCAGTTTTGTTTCGCAAGCAGCTATGGATGCAGGAGTTGGCGAACAAATTGGCTTGCAATCTTCTGTCGTCGCTATATCTAATACCCGCAATATTAGTAAGGCAGACATGAAGCTCAATGCTGCTACGCCAGAAATGGAAGTCAATCCCGAAACTTACGAAGTAAGAGCAGATGGAGAGTTATTAACCTGCGAACCTGCAAAGGTTTTACCTCTGGCGCAGCGTTATTTTTTGTTTTAACAATTTAATGAGCGCAAGTTTTGCTGTTAATATCTCTGGCTAGACTGATAAACTCTAAAAATTTTGATTTTAATTAGAAGTAAATCTTGATAGTCTTACCTGTGTAAAGATTCGATATCGTAAGTTTTGCACTTGATTTTCAACCCAAACAGCCTTTAACGGAGCAAAGAAAATGGCAATTTTTGAAGGTGACAATACAGACAATAATTTATTAGGAACTCGAGAAGATGACTCACTCTTGGGTTTTGAAGGCGAAGATTTTTTATTCGGTAGGGCTGGCAATGACTATTTGAATGGCGGCGATGAACGAGACTTACTCATCGGCGGTACTGACTCCGATACACTCGTTGGTGGTTTGGGCGAAGATGCAATTTTTGGCGGTAGCGGTAACGATCGCTTAACCGCAGGAGACGACATTCAAACAGGTCCAGGAGCTTTTGGGAATGACGAAAGCAACAATATTTTATGGAGCGGACGGGGTAACGATACAATTTATGGCTCTTTCGGTAGAGATATCATCTTTGGTAATGCTGGCAATGACGAAATCGTTTCGGGGTCTTTTGGTGAAGACTATATTTATGGGGGCAAAGGTAATGACGAAGTAGAGGGAGGTTTTGGCAATGATACGCTCATCGGCGGGGATGGTGATGATACTCTATTTGAGAATATCTTTAGAGCAGCGGGTGGCGATGATGTTCTTAAAGGTGGTCGGGGAAATGACGAGCTTTACGGACAAAATGGAGATGATAGTCTTGAAGGCGGAACGGGAGACGATACCCTTATTGGTGCTGGAGTAGTTAACGCGCCTCCACCATTTAGCAATCAGGGATTTGGTGAAATAGATACTTTTAGTGGAGACAGTGGCAAAGATACGTTTATTTTGGGTATAATTCAAGCTTATTACGATGGTGGTGAAATAACCGTCGGAACAGATGACTATGGGTTAATTGTCGATTTTAATTCAGAAGAAGACACTATTCAGCTTTCTGGTATTGCCTCCAACTATATATTGGCTCCATCTCCAGAAAGTTTACCATCAGGAACGGGAATTTATATAGACCGAGAAGAAGATGAACTTATTGGCATCGTCCAAGGAGATTCAGACTTAACCCTTGATAGTGATGCTTTTGATTATGTTTAAAACTAAAAATTGGCGTTGCATCATAAGGGGATGGTTTAGATTGACTTGCGGTGCGACCGTCGACGTTGCGAAGCTTCTCTAAAAGAGTAAGACGCAAGGGAACGCGCACCGTTGGGTATCTGGAAACTGGGCGAAGGCTCTACTCTGGAAATTTACGGCAACAAATGCTTTATTTACGACGCAAACGATCTATAGAAAAACTATTAAAGCTATTGCCAGCGATTAATACAAACAGCACCAAACAATAAATAAGTTGGGAACCAGCCGTATCCCACTTTTGCAGCAGCGTAACACCGTACATTAAAACTATCATCAAACCAAACAAAGTCACTAAGGCTGCTTGGGTAAACAAACCTATCGTTACTAATAAGCCTCCGATTAGTTCTACTATTGGAACTAATAGCCCGGGTACTCTTACTAACACTTCAGGAACGAAAGTATTTTGAAACATATCTACCATCGATTGAGCAAATCCAGATATATCAGCAATTCGAGTAAAACCATGATTGAAAAAGTTGACTCCAAAAACAATTCGCAAAAAAACATAAGCTAAAACAATGTCTCTACGTCTTAGCCAGATTGCTCTATCTTCTTTAGTCATTTCATTTATTATTTATCATTTACCAATGAACAACTTTTTAATGAACAATTCTTTATTCAAAGTGCAATCGCACCATCGTTAAACTTAACCAACGGTTAGGCTTGTGGGCTAGCAGCAACCGCCAGCACATCCTGACTGCTTACTGTTTAATGTTCACTGTTAATTGTTCATTGCGAGCGAGCAGCGATCGCAACTACTCGGCACCTACCATTTGAGCTAGTTGATTTAGTTCGATCAAATTACCTTCAGGATCGCGCACTAGTGCTAACTTAACGCCCCAATCGACAAAATCCCAAGGTTCGCTGACAATTTCAACTCCTTGCTGTTTTAAATATGTAAAAGCTTCGTCTACATCTTTTACTTGAAAGCTTAACGCGATCGCATCGTTTTTATGCCCGAAAGATACAGGAGTGTCACTGCCAAAATACTCGGTAATTTTGTTGCGGTTTAATAAAGTCAGCTTGGTTGCACCATCGGTTAGCTCTACGTAGGTGTCTATTTCGGATGCAAAAGTCTCCTCTAATCCTAAAATATCTCGATAAAATTTCAAGCAAGTTTCATAGCTTTCTACATACAGTCTGGTATAGGTAAATTTAAATTCCATTACTTTTTGATTGAATTACTTTTAGCTCGATTTCTAATTGTTTTTTAGATGATTTAGCCGATTAGCTGACAATCTCTTCAAAGAGTTTATCGGAATGGTAAAAATTCTTCTTAGAAACTAGATCGATTTTTGGGTTAATAAATCTATCTATAAGCGGTTTTAATTTAGTTCACTTACAAATAGGTATGGGCGATATCAGCTTTAACGATCGTCTAACTTAAGTTCTTTAGCTCCTTCTTCCTGCTCTTTAATTTTTATTTCTGAAGGAAAGTCTCGCATAACCAGAGTATAAATATCTGTGGGCATATCAATGTCAGCAGTTTCTAAAACTTCTTTAACTGTTTGAGTGACTTTTGAAGTAGTTGCCAGAAAACCAGAACGGCGAGAATTTACCCAAAAACGGACTTCCAAATTTACCGTACTAGCAGCCAATTCGCTTACTAAAACATCTGGTGCGGGTTCGGTTTCTACTTCTTTTATCTTGCTTAAAGCCTGAAGAATCTCGTTTATAGCACGTTGGATATTTTCACCATAATCGATTCCTACCATAACGCTACTGCGACGGCGAGAAGAAGCAGTGTTGTTGATAATGCTGGCTTGAAATACCTCTTGATTGGGAATATAGACAACTCTACCATCGTATGTTTTTATCGTCGTAGCCCGTAGCTGTATTTGAGTAATCGTACCTTCGTAATCTTCAATAACTACCTGATCGTTAATTCTAAAGGGTCGCGCCGCTAGCAAAATCACGCCAGAAATATAATTACTCAAAACATCTTTAAGGCTAAAACCAATTGCTACGCTAGTTAGTCCCAAAGCACCTAATAAAGCCCCAAAATTCAGTCCCATTACGCCCAGAGCTATTATCGAACCTACAATCCAAACGCCTCCATAACTAAGTCTGGCAATTAAAATTTCGGTATTAGAATCCCCTTCAGTTCGCTGTGCCCAGCGAAAAGCCAAATAGCGTACGATTCTAGCAACTAGCAAGGTAAACCCAATAACAATAATTGCTCCTACTAGTGAAGGCAGGTTGGCGATCGTATCGTTCAAAAGCTCTCTAACCGTACCATAAAGTCTCTGACCTACATCGATCGCCAACGGAGGTTTATCTAAAGCTGTATTTAGCTGTTCTGCCCATCTTTCTGCTAGTGCTTCCACGCTTAAACCGTAATCTTCTGCATCTTGTTGGGTTACGGTCATCAAAATGCGATTTTTGAGCCTCAAAGTAGCGATTCTTCTCGGATTATCAGGAGTAACTGTAATTGGTTCTAAGTTATTAGAATTAGCGATCGCACTAGCAATACGGCGATTGATAATTTCGGCTCTCGCACTGGCATCAATTTCGGGTAAGCTGCCAATTTGGATTACTGGTCTACCTCTAACCAATACATCAGCAAAGTATAGTCCATCGCTGGGTTCTACTACCGAAGAAGAATTTTCAGCAGGTGGTAAAATTTCTTCTTCTTGAGCGACTAAAGGGTAGGGCATGATAAATAACCCAATCGTAATGATAATTGTCGGAAAACGACGCAATAAAAAATGTTGCTGCTTCATGCTTTTAAAGTCAGAATTATTTAATTGCAGACTAGAAGTTTAATATTCTCATCCCTCAAGAAATACCACAATATTCGATAGAAGCATTAAGACTAAAGATTGAAATAGAGACATAAACTGCGTCTAGAGTTTTGATACGAACGCGGTTTAGTACTTAAAAAAGCAGCAAAACTTTCTGCTAGAGCTGTCTATTGAGACTCTAAAGTGATGCCGAGACAAAGCTTTAAGTAACAAGAACAATATAGACTTTTTAGATGACCTTTAAAGTAAGGCTTATAAAATCACATTTTTTTGGTATATAATTTTTTCGCCTTTTATTTAAATATATAAATAATTTATGCTTTCTTTATTTCAAATTTATAAATTAAATTTATTTTTTGTCTAATTAACTAGAAAACGATTTTACAACATTTACTTTATACTAACTTCAAAAAACTGATAAACAACATCAATAATATCAAGTTATTGTAATTTGTCAGTAGATTCACTTAGCTGTTATTGACTATGTATAAATACGCAAATAAGATAACAATATAAAGTAATTATGTAAAAAATAATAAAAGATCGAAAGATGAATAAAACAATATCATTTCTAATTTTAATTGGTGTCGGTGTTTTATTTAGAAGTAAAATTAACAATAAAGAGCAGCTAAATACAATAAAAACTCTTATTTTAACTTTAGCTTTACCTGCGGTAATTTTTTCGGCATTATTAAAAATTCATCTTACTGCTTCTTTGTTTTTACCTCCGTTAATAGTTTTTGTGTTTAACATATTAATGTTTTTGTCAGTGCGTTTTTTGCTACCTGTTTTTATAGACAAAAAACTCGATCTAGCAAATAGACGAACGCTGATGTTTATGCTACCTTCACTGGCTCCTTATTTGTCTTGTTTTCCTTTTTTAGCAGAATTTTCAGAGCAGTCTAGTCTGGGTTTAGCTGCTATTGCCGATACGGGAAACAAAATATTTATTTTAGTATTTCTTTATTTTTTAGCGATGTATTGGACTTATGGCAAACAGTCAGCAATAAAACAGCCAAAGAGTAGTCAAAAGTTTGCAGAAGTTTTATTGCAGCCTATTAATTTAACAATTATTGTTGCTCTTGTAGCTAGCATATTTGGTTTCAATTTAGAAAATATTCCCGTTTATTTTCAAGATAGTTTGTCTTATTTGCGCGATCTCTTAACACCCACAATTCTAATTTTTATTGGTTTGGCAGTAAAAGTAAAAGGCAAAGAATTAAAGTTATTACTGGGGTTGCTTATATGGAGATCGGCAGTCGCATTTCTGATCAGTGCATTGCTAATTAGTTCATTTGACTTTGATTCTCTAGCTACAATGCTATTAATAGTAGCTTTTCCTCAAAGCTCTTGCAGCTTTCTACCTTATGCACAAATAAGTGTATTTTCTGATTCTCAAGACAATAGTAACAAAGTTTTCAATCAAAGTTTAGCTCTATCTTTATTAGCAATTTCTCTGCCCTATTCTTCTTTTACTATTGTTACTATTTATTCACTAGGTGATTTTTTTGCCTCTCCCATTCATCTTATTATCTTTAGTCTTATTGGTTTTCTTAGTGCGGGAATGCTTCTCAGGCAAAAAAACAAAAGTGGACAAAAAATTTCTGTTGCGCACCAACCATAAGTAAAAGTAGTAGTAACTAACACCGTTATCAAACGAAAATAAACAGTAAAGCTCAACTTGGAACTAGATTTATACCAATTCCATAAAATAAAGATACAGAATAAATTTCAAGGGAGCAGGGGAAAATTTATCGATCTGTAGTCAACATTTAGAGAAATGGTATTAGACTTTGATTTTCCCACTGCCTTCTCCTGATGTCTCTCTTTGCCACTTCATAAAATGTCCCAGCCTGGGTTCAGTTTTTTACTTTTGATTGTCTTAGACGAGATCGAAACGAATTTGCTTTTTCACCAATGAGCTAAACTTATCCTCGGAACCATGCTCACGGAAGAGTTATATTGACACCATTGTTCTGTCGGTTTTAACTGCTAGAACACTTTTATTTTAGGTTCGGCTTTCTGCCTTGAGTTATGATTTTGTCCTTGTTTATTTAGATGCTCGCGTTAAACTAGTTGCTTACCAGAAGTCTCTTGTTTTTCATACCACTTCATTAAAGGTGCTGCGCTAATTCCATGAACGACTATTGATATTACTACTACAGTAAAAGTTATCCAAGAAATTTGTTCGGCAACTGGACCATCTAAACTTTCTCCTAAAGCATAGGTTAAATAGTAAATCGAACCAATACCGCGAATTCCAAACCAGCCTACAAGATGTTTGGTCGAAGTCGGTAAATTGCTATTAATAGTTCCGAGCCAAATTCCTATAGGACGAATAATAAAAAATAATAGTCCAGCTAATAACAAAGACTGACCCAAGTAATTAACTATCGGCTCTATTGACAAAATTGTTCCGATTATCAGAATAGTAGTAACTTCGAGTAGTTTTTCATTTTGTTGGGTAAATTTTAGCTGCGCCAAACGTTTTTGACGATCTATGCAATAGCTTTGTTCGACTATTAGCCCTGAGACAAAGACAGCTAAAAACCCATAGCCGTGTATTAATTCTGTTAGAGAATAGGACAATAAAATTAAACTTATCGCCAAAAAATCTTCTAACAACTCGTCAGCTTTACGGCGTTTTTGTAAAGTGGAATCGCACCAAACAATTACTTTAGCAACGACAATTCCCATAACTACTCCAGCCACAACCGCCCAAATCAAATCTACAGCTACCCACTGTTTAAACCAATTATCCCAATTGCTGTCCTTGAGAGCGGAAATACCAAAGTAAACAAAAGGAAAGGCTAGAGAATCATTTAATCCCCCTTCAGAAGTCAAACTAAAACGCAGTTCATCTTTATCTTCAACATTGGCTAGCTGCACTTCGGAAGCTAAAACGGGATCGGTAGGAGAGAGAATTGCTCCTAATAATATTGCTGCTCCCCATCCCATACCAAACACCCAATGAGCGAGTACTGCCAAACACAAAATAGAAAAAGGCATTAAAAAACCAATTAATCTGATGGTAGTTTGCCAAGTTTGCAGTTTTAGAGGACGATTTACCTTCAGCCCGCAACCAAATACAGAGACAATAACTACAAATTCTGTCAGTCTTTCTAAAAACTGAGCGTCGGGACGAATTTCGATTAGCTTAAAACCATAAGGACCGAGAGCAATACCCACTATTAGATAGATTAGCGAATAAGACAGAGGCAAGCGGTTAATCCAACCCGAACCTAAAGTCACTACTAACAGCAATAAACCAATAATAAGTAGATTGAGAATATATTCATCCATAAGTTGCATTAATTTGATACTGAAAACCCTGCTTTCAGAACCATAGTTCGAGTTTTTGTCGGTATTTTACTAGAGCGCAAAATGCTTTGAAGTTCTACATCAAGGAAATCAAATTCATTTGCTGTTGTTACTCTAATCTTTATCCAATAAACATTCATCCCTCTTCAAGCTAGGAATTCGCTTGCTTTACCTGAATTTTCTTTCAACTTAAGTTAGAGCTTCTGGCGATCGCACTAACGTTTGTAGCTCGTTAGCTTTGTCTGAGTGAAATGAGTATATTAAGTGTTTAAGGTATGTTGCTACTGCTATACGCTCTGTTTTTCATGCTCAGACTCAATCGATATAAACTACGTGACGGCTTATGGCATTAGTTATCGCGGGCGATCGCTCCAGAACTGGTAAAACTACGGTTACTCTGGCAATTTTAGCTTGGTTGGTACGGCAAAGTACTAAGGTTCAATCGTTCAAAGTAGGACCCGACTATATAGACCCAATGTTTCATGCTGCAATAACCAGGCTTCCCTGCCGCAACTTAGATCCTGTTTTGACTTCCGAGACTTATGTCAAATTTTGTTTTGCCCGACACAGTCAAAATGCAGATTGGGTCGTAGTAGAAGGGGTAATGGGTTTGTTTGACGGTATTCGCCCCGTAAGGGCTTGTCACGACAAGACCCTGCGGTTGCAAGATTATGCCAGCACTGCTCATATTGCCAGATTGTTAAATCTACCCGTTCTATTAGTTTTAGACTGTTCTCGTTTATCTAGTTCCATTGCCGCGATCGCTTTTGGTTATGTCAATCTCGATCCCCAAATTAATATCGCAGGAGTAGTTCTCAATCGTGTGGGTAGCGATCGCCATTTAGAATTACTACAAGAAGCTCTTAGCACTATTAATCTGCCAGTTTTAGGAGTATTACGTCGCAACCAGGTCGTTACCATTCCAGATAGACATTTAGGTCTGGTTCCCAGTGAAGAACTACCCCAGCTACAAACTATTTTTACCCAACTAGCAGAACTAGCCCAAACCTGCTTCGATTGGAAAAAGCTTTTGCCATTGCTAAAACCGCCAGCAGCAGAACATACTTTAAGGTTAGACAAAGAAATAACAACCAGGAAAAGTTCTATTAAAATAGCTGTCGCTTGCGATCGCGCCTTTAATTTTTACTATCAAGATAATTTTGACATTTTAAGAAAATTAGGTGCGGAATTAGTATTTTGGAGTCCTCTAGCAGATTCAGCAGTCCCCAAGGTTAGCGGACTTTATTTTGGTGGTGGCTTTCCCGAAGTATTTGCCGAACAGCTAGCCAACAATCGAACAGTATTAAAACAGTTACGCCAGTTAATTTTAGGTGGCATTCCTACCTATGCTGAATGTGGCGGTTTAATGTATTTATGCGATCGCCTAATCGATTTTGAAGGTAAAGAGCGATCGCTTGTAGGTGTAATTCCCACTACGGCAGTAATGCAGCAAAAGCAATTAACTCTCGGATATCGTCAGGCAACCGCAATGCAAAATACTTCTGTGATTTCCAGAACTCAAACCGTACGAGGACATGAATTTCATCATTCTAGTCTGACCGAATCTCCTAACGAAGCTCTCTGGGAAATAGTCAGCTTTAATACTGCTAGCAGTAAAGTTGCCGAAGGCTGGCAAATAGCGAATCTTCACGCCTCTTATTTACATCTGCATTTTGGCGAATTTGAATTTCTGCCCCAAAAATTTATTCAATGTTGTCGAAATTATCAAACTTAGTTATATTAACTAAAGATACACAGTTATCGAAATAACCGTTCAGGGATATAGGAGGTGATGCCCATGATAGATAGTAGTAGTAACATGGGTCCCTTAGTTGAAGTTAGCCGGCTGTGTGCCGGAGCCGCTCTCTAGCAGGCAATAGTCTTTTCTTCTTCGGAAGAAACATAGATTATAGCTGTTGGAGTTCCTTCCGGCAGTTAGGTTTCAACTAAGAGATCCCCTAGACCGCTCTCACAACCCGATAAACGAATTAGCAACTTTTTGTTAGTTTGAATATCACTTTGTGAGAGCGGATAGTTTTTTGGGATAGTTTTTAAATTTCACTACAGGTAAAACGACTATTGCCCCTAACTATAATTTGTGGTAAACAGCTAATTGCTAAAGTTTAAACTGCGTAAATCAAGAAGCTATTGCTATGTATTAGAGCGATACCATCATTTCTCTTAAATATGAATAATTTGACTGTTATTTATAGTAAGTACTTTCTAAAAATCAGTTTTTCTAAAATCTATCTACTGAAATTTATCGGTATAGTTTTTGATTGAAATAGGCTTGCCTTCGCTTGAGATACCAGATAGACATTGGCTATCGGTAATATAAAGTTACATTATTAAACCTTTGAATTTTTGAAACAATTGTCGATTGCGATAGCAAACTGTCAAAGCTAAATTTGTTTTTAAGTTAGCTATCTATCTATTTGAAATAATAACAATAATCGATCGAGTTAATACGTATGTTTGCTATCGGACATACTTACAATGTGTTGTTTGATAATTTAAATCGGAGCAAATTATTCCATTCTTATGATGGTGTAATTTTATTTTTTTAAATTTAGTTAAAACAATATACAACTGAGTTGCCGAAATTGCCATTATCTCCTATAAACAACATTCCTACTAATCGAATATTATCTGCTTTACCTCAAAAAGTGTATCAACGTCTCGCTCGCGATCTACAGCCAGTAGAACTTCCCCAACATCGAATTATTTATTATGCAGGGGATAACTACAATTATGCTTACTTCCCTACTGACTCGATTGTTTCTACTGTGGCAATTATGGAAAACGGATCGACCACAGAAATTGGAGTTATTGGTAATGAAGGAATGGTAGGGTTGCCAATCGTATTGAATAGCGATCGCACGAACTCTACTGCAATAGTGCAAGTAGGGGGAAACGGTTACAAAATTGAAGCAAAAAAACTTAGAAAAGAAATCGAACGTAACGAAGAATTAAAGCATATTTTGATGCGTTACGTTCAAGCAAGAATAATCGAGCTGGGTCAAATCGCCGCCTGTAATCGCTACCACAATATCGAACGGCGATTTGCTCGATGGATGTTAACAGTAGGCGACAGAATAGAAAAATTAGAATTCAACTTAACCCAAGAATTTATTTCCCAAATGTTGGGAGTACGTCGCGCTGGAGTAACACAAGTCGCTAATAAGTTTCAAAAACAAGGCATTATTCAATATAAGCGTGGCTTTATCCAAATAATTTCTCAGAGTGAGTTAGAAGCTCGTACCTGTGAGTGTTATCGGCTAATTGCCAATCATTTTGAGCGCCTGATAATGCCTTAAATAAAATACTTATAACGCTCGGCGTATAGACCAATCGAGCGTAGCTATAAGAATAAATTTGTAGCGAGAAATTTCAACATAATTTTTACTTGCCTCTTTTTTACGACAAATAGAAGTAGCCGAGTAGCGATCGAGATAGCATAATAAATAACTCAAATTATTTTAAAAAATTATGCGAATTGCCAACGATATTACCGAACTGATCGGTAAAACTCCTCTAGTTCGGCTTAACCGTATACCACAAGCTGAAGGCTGTGTAGCAGAAATTTTGGTCAAACTAGAAGGGATGAATCCCTCTGCTTCAGTCAAAGATCGTATTGGGGTCAACATGATTAATGCTGCTGAAGCCGAAGGTAAAATTAGTCCCTATAAAACTATCTTGGTCGAACCCACCTCTGGTAATACGGGAATTGCTCTGGCTATGGCAGCTGCCGCCAAAGGATACAAGCTAATTCTGACCATGCCCGAAACTATGAGTCAAGAAAGGCGAGCAATGTTAAAAGCCTATGGCGCACAATTAGAACTAACCCCTGGTCATGAAGGAATGAGCGGCTGTATACGACGAGCGCAAGAAATACAGGAAAGTATTCCCAACGCCTATATTTTGCAACAGTTTAACAACCCCGCTAACCCTGAAATTCACAGGCGTACTACTGCCGAAGAAATTTGGGCGGATACCGACGGTAAAGTAGATATGATGGTAGCAGGAGTCGGTACGGGAGGAACGATTACGGGAGTCGCTCAAGTATTAAAAAAATACAAACCAGATTTTAGAGCGATCGCCGTAGAACCCTTTACTAGTTCGGTTTTATCTGGAGGTAAGCCAGGATCTCATAAAATTCAGGGTATTGGTGCGGGTTTTATTCCCCAGGTGTTATTAGTAGAATTAATTGACGAGACGGTAGCAGTTACCGACGATGAAGCGATCGCAACGGGTCGCCGTCTGGCAAGAGAAGAAGGCATTTTATCGGGAATTTCTACAGGTGCTGCTGTAGCGGCAGCAGTAAAAGTTGCCCGTCGCGAGGAAAATAAAGGCAAAATGATAGTTACGATCCAGCCCAGTTTTGGCGAACGCTATTTAAGTACCCCTTTGTTTCAAGATTTAGAAACTCCCACTATTGTTGCTAGTAACTAGTTTGCGTGCGTCCCTTGAATTACTATCAAACTCTGCAAGTCAGTTTTCAAGCTAGCCAGCAAGAAATCAAGCAGGCTTATCGGCGGTTGGCGAAACAGTTTCATCCCGACCGCAAAACTGAAACTAATTGCGACAAAATTATTGCTATTAATGCTGCTTATGAAGTGTTGGGTAATATTCAAAATCGTCGCATCTACGACCGCCAGCTACAGTTAAACTCAACCGATGATTCGTTGGCACGTCGGCAAGAAAGAAACGTTAGAGCCAATCAGCAATATCAACGCTATCGCCAAGCCAAGCAAGCCAACAACGTTAGTTATCAATCGTGGTTAGAAGAAATATATTTGCCGATCGATCGCTTGGCTTCAGACATTCTTCAACCTCTATCATCAGAAATTGACGAATTGGCTGCCGATCCTTTTGATGACGAACTAATGGCAAACTTTACAACTTATTTAGAAACCTGTCGTAGCCAATTGCAGCTAGCAAAACAAACTCTAGAGTCTCAGCCCAATCCACCTCAATTAGCAGGTGCGGCAGTTCATATTTATTACTGTTTGAATCAAATTGGCGACGGTATTAAAGAGCTTGAGTGGTTTAGTCTCAATTACGACGATTGCTATCTACATACGGGTCAGGAAATGTTTAGAATTGCCAGCAATTTACGCGATCGCGCTCGTTACGAAGTTAGTTTGGTTTGATTACTTTATCTCAAACAATTCTAAAGGTCAGATCGGTTATTATTTCAAAAAGTCTACTCAATCAAAAACTGCTTTAATTTACATTATTTATGCAATGTACTATCGACCGACGCGCTCAATTTTCTGCGAGTCACCGCTACTGGTTGCCAGAATTAGATCTAGCCGAAAACCAGCGTCTTTTTGGTGCTGGTAGTCGTTTCCCAGGACACGGACACAACTATCTGCTATATGTATCTCTGTCGGGAGGATTAGACCGCTACGGTATGGTGCAAAATTTGTCTCTCGTCAAACAGGTAATTAAACAGGAAATTACCAGTCAGCTAAATTACGCTCACCTCAATGATACCTGGAAAGAATTTCAGCAAACCTTACCCACTACCGAAAATATTGCTAGAGTAATCTGGCAGCGACTAGCACCCCATTTACCTTTAGTTAATATTAAATTGTTCGAGCATCCCGAACTTTGGGCTGATTATCAAGGAAAAGATATGGAAGCATCTCTCACGGTAAAAACTCACTTTAGTGCCGCTCATTGTCTGGCATTACCAGAGCTTAGTTTTGAAGAAAATACCAAAATTTATGGCAAATGCGCTCGCCCCAACGGTCATGGACATAACTACCATCTAGAAGTTACCGTAAAAGGTGAAATCGATTCTCGTACGGGTATGATAGTAGACTTAGCTGCTCTGCAAGACGCAATCGAAGAGTATGTTATCGAACCTTTCGACCATACCTTTCTTAATAAAGATATTGCTTATTTTGCCGAAGTAGTGCCTACAGCCGAAAATATCGCGCTTCATATCGCCAACCTGTTGCGATCGCCAATTCAGAAATTAGGTGTAGAATTGGATAAAATCAAGTTAATCGAAAGTCCTAATAATTCTTGTGAAATCGACTGTCGCCAATTAGCTAAGAACCCTATATCAGAAGTGGAAAAAGAACCAGTAATGTCTCTTTAAAAGCTATAACCTAAAATTAAAAGTTTATTAATGACTAATAATTAACTGCTTTGATATGTAAAATTATGTATAAAAAGCGTTAATAGTTTCAATAGCAAGTATTTGATAATATGAGCAACAGTTTAGTCAAAAAATAAACCGAGCTAATATTCTGATAACAATTAAAAAAAGCAATGCCGTTTTCAAACTGGCTGACGCTGAAATTTAATTCAGGAGTTTATCGAGTTACAAAACGGAGTAATCTCCAAGCCAACCAAATTTAGATAATAGGAGTGCATAAAATATGGAATCTCAAACCCCACAAGTAACAGAGACACCAAATCCCGCTAATTTAAGTAGCGAGTCTCCAGGTAAATTAGCTGCCCCACCTAAAAGAACTGTTGCAGGACAACAGGTGCAAGAAGCTTTAGCACCCGTACTAGATTTCTTGAACAAACTTCCAGAGGATATAGCTAGTTTCGTTTCTGCTTACCAAAAGCCACTGTTGTATATCGTCTTGTTTATTGCAGCATTGGTAACAATCAGAATTATTCTGGCAGTTCTAGGTGCAGTTGACGGCATCCCATTATTATCTCCTGTGTTCGAGCTAGTAGGCTTGGGTTATACGGGTTGGTTTGTCTATCGCTATCTTTTAAAAGAAGATTCTCGCCAAGAATTAGGGCAAGAATTTCAGTCGCTCAAAAGCCAGGTGTTAGGAAGAGATCCTTCCAACCTCTAACTTTTAGCTCGAAGCAATCTCTTTGCTCGTATAATCTGCTGGATTTACCTCAACTGAAGATTTCAAAATATTTTTGTCCCCAAAAGTCCATCTGGGGACTATTTTATTTGTCCATTGCTTCTAGTCGCTTATAGATTGCCGTTAGGGTTGACTTTAAAGTGACTATATTTTGAGATTCTACACGTTCAGCACTCAAAGCAATAGACTTAACAGTCTTTTCTAATTTTTGAGCCAAAGTCAAAGCCTGTTCGCTCATTTTTTCTAGTTGTTGGCGATCGTAAGTTTGTAGAGTTTTACCTTTTAAAGCCGCGAACACAATTTCCTCCCCTTTGATAGAAGGCGTTAATTCGATACGTAGTAACAATCGCTCATTGTTGCGACGTTTTTCCATCGCTACTCTTCTTGGCTTTTCTAGAGGAACGGGCGGCAGCTTGACTAAAGCTTTAACTTCGTTAGCTATGGCAGTAAAAACTGAAGGCTCAACATCTTGCCAGGAAAAAGCTGCTGCTTCGTTGTGACTACCGATGATTTGACAAAAATTATTGTGGTTTTTCAAGCAAAGCCGATCTATTTCACCATTAAGAATTTTTTGATATAGCTTTTGCCATGTCTGGCGAGGTGTTGAATTGGCAATTAGCTCTGATAACTGCCCTATTGGTTCATTATCTGGGGTAGGTTGCTGCGAGTTTGCTGAGTCGATAGTTATATTACCAATATCGAAATCTGAAGGAATCTCAATTTCGGACACCGAATTCTCTGTCATAGGCTCTTTAACCATCTCTTCGGGTCTGCCAATGACTGTAGGAGCATCAAAATGACGACGGTCGCGATTGACTGCTGGCATCTCTTCGGGTCTGCCAATGATAGTAGGAGCATCAAAATGACGACGGTCGCGATTGACTGCTGGCATCTCTTCGGGTCTGCCAATGACTGTAGGAGCATCAAAATGACGACGGTCGCGATTGACTGCTGGCATCTCTTCAGGTCTGCCAATGACTGTAGGAGCATCAAAATGACGGCGGTCGCGATTGACTGCTGGCATTTCTTCTGGTCTACCAATGATAGTAGGAGCGGAATCGCGATTATGACGATCTCTCACTGTAGAACCAGGGTTTTTAAGATAAGATGCCAGGATTGCCTGATGAGTTTGAGCATCAATAGATTTTAGGTCGAGAGTATAGCCCAAAGAAGTAATAATAGGGCGAATTAAGTTAAGCGCATTCTCGTCTTCATAATTTACCATTCCCAGCGTTAAGCGATCGCTATTTAGTTCTAAAGGCAAAATTTCATGGTGGAGACATAATTCCAAAGGCAAAATACCGTCAATGAGTCTAAAAATTCTTTGGCTATTAGCTAAATATTCTGTAAGTTCATTAGGATTAGGAGTATCGTTACTGGGGTTGAAGTGAGTCATTGGACAAATTTTAATAGCTAAATTTTAAAAATATCTATAGATATAAATGAGAATAGACGAGACTTTAACCACAAAATACCCAAACAAACCGCTGAATCTAGCAGTTTTTTATAAAGATCGTGCAAACTTATCAAAATTTTGTTGGCTATAGCAATTATTAATTGTTTGTCTGGCAATTCGATCTAAAATTCTTCTGAGAACTTTTTAAGGATATGTAGCAAATGACACAATCGCCAATTCCAGTAGTCGTCAACGGTGCTTTGGGTAAAATGGGACGAGAAACGGTTAAAACCGTAGCTCAAGCTGAAGATATGATGCTAGTAGGAGCGATTGATAAAAATCCCGCTCATCTTGGTGAAGATATTGGGGAAATAATCGGTTGCGGTGCTTTAGAAGTTCCCGTTCTCAATGATTTAGAAAGTGTTCTGGTCTTAGCTACCCAGGAAAAAGTACAGGGGGTAATGGTAGACTTTACCCATCCCGACAGCGTTTATGAAAATACCCGTAGTGCGATCGCTTACGGAGTTCGTCCAGTTGTGGGAACTACAGGACTGAGCGACAAACAGATTAAGGACTTGGCTGAATTTGCCGATAAAGCTACCACAGGAGCTTTAATTGTCCCCAACTTTTCTATTGGCATGGTGTTACTGCAGCAGGCTGCCGTTACCGCCTCTCAATATTTCGATCATGTAGAAATTATCGAACTGCATCATGACCGCAAAGCAGATGCCCCCAGCGGTACGGCAATTAAAACTGCCCAAATGCTGGCAGAAATGGGTAAAAACTTTAATCCGCCCAAAGTAGAGTCAAGCGAAACTATTGCTGGTGCTAGAGGCGGTGACGGCGCGGGTAATATTCCCATCCATAGCGTTCGCTTACCTGGTTTGATTGCCCATCAAGAAGTAATTTTTGGCGCGACAGGGCAAATTTATACCCTACGACACGACACAAGCGATCGCTCCTGCTATATGCCTGGAGTTTTACTCGCCATTCGCAAAGTTACCGAACTTACTTCTTTAGTTTATGGTTTGGAAAAAATAATATAAATCTGCTATTTATATTCTGCTAAAACAGATTGAGATTTGTTTGTGAAAAAGCAATTAGAGGGTGGAAGCTAAAATAGTGCGGCGACGAACACTATTTACACTTTAAAAAAAACTTAGTTTTATGAGCCGCAACATTCGTTTGTTTCCAACCTACTCTCAAAAAGAGAATCAGACGACAAATCACTGCTTGCTAATTCTCAAATTATTGTACGAAGAAAACCCTAAGTTTCTTTCTGAAGCCTTGAGTAATTTATTAGATGAAAGTTTTTCAGGCACAGTAGGGGTACAGTTTATGCAACAAAGGCAGGGTAAAGACTCTGTTCCTGATGGAGAAATTACTCAAGCTCCCTTTTCAATTTTTATCGAAACGAAACACGGTAGTAATTTTGATAAAGGACAACTTTTGAGACATCTAGAAACCCTAAAACAAAAGCAAGGACAAAAAATATTACTGGCTTTGGGTAATTTTGAGCAAGATAATACCTATCATCCTGATTTTTTAGAGATTGCTCAAAAAGCTAAAAATTATAATGTTTCTTTTGCTCCTGTTAGCTTTGAGCAGTTTCTTCAATCAATTCAATTGAGCAACTTTTCAAAAAACTTAGTAGATGCAGTCTTAGATTTGGGTGAATATCTGGACGAAAACAATTTGTTACCGTCTTGGAAATATCGATTAGATGTCGTCAACTGTAGTCAACTTTTTGACAATGTAATAGATTACAAAATTTATACTTGTCCGACAAAAGGTGGATCTTATAACCATCGTCGAAGCTTATATTTCGGAGCTTATCGTAATAAGCGTGTCGAACAAATTGCTAAAATTGAGGCTGTTCTAGATTTAGAGTCTGAAGACGAATATAAGTTGGTTTGGAAGAATGATAGTCGCTCAGATAAAGAGTTAAGACAAATTGCATTCGAGCGATTTCAACGCTACACAAATAATGAGCCTTGGTATCCTGTAAGAATATTTATATTAGGCAATTTGCATAATACGGAATTTACTAAAGACAGTCCTGGTGGAATGTGGGTTACTAAGCAGTATTTCGACATTGAAAAATTAAAAGTTGATAATGCAGAAGACTTAGCAATGAAATTGAAAGACAAGACTTGGGAAAATTATTTATTAAGTTTTGCGGAATAGATAATTATTACAACTTCGTTAAAAACTAAGTTAATGCTTACAAAGCCTTGTCTTGAGAAATTTAGCTCTAAACGCTGACGTTGGAAAAATTGTAAATTGTATTTTTAGCGATCGCTATATTATGTTGATTTCTTGTAAGCTTTTCCCTGTCTAATGTTTTCGGTTATTACTACGCTGCTATTTGTCAATCTTTATAAATAATTGTTTACAATGTAACAGAAAGTAAATTAAACAGCCTTTAAACTAGGGTTGTTCATTACTGAAAGTACATGGAGAATTCACATGGATATGAATAGACAAGACAATCAACTAACTATGGAACAAGAACTCAACCATAGAATCTTTTCTGACAGCGTGCGAGAACTTTCTAAAGAACAAGCGCAAGAACTGTTAGTTCAGATGCACAAACAAACATTGCTTAAAGAAAACATTTATCGAGATTTATTCCTCAGCCAAGAAAAAGACATCGTCGATTCTTTATTTGGCGTTAGAAAATAAGCATTCAATAATTAACAGGGAGCAAGATTTAATGAACAATGTTTACTGTTGACTGCTTACTGCTTATTGTTAAACGATCGTTGTCGATCGATCGAGGCACATTGTATTTAGCAAAACGAAATTATGTTACGTTTGAAGGTAGGGACAATCCGCGACAGCCTGTAAGTTCCGAGCAAAAATAACCGAAATATCATAAGGTAGATAATGCTCGTTCGATAAGGAAATAGCAAATTTATGAGTCGTCTTGCCCTACTTAGCGTATCTAATAAAACTGGTATTGTAGAACTAGCTCGCCAGCTAGTGGAAAAACTTGACTTTGAAATTATTAGTAGTGGCGGTACGGCAAAAACTCTACAGGAAGCTGGTATTGAAGTTACCAAAGTCAGTGACTACACGGGATCGCCAGAAATTTTGGGGGGAAGGGTTAAAACTCTTCATCCTCGCATACATGGGGGTATCTTAGGTAGAAAAAATTTGCCTGAAGACAGTGCCGAAATGCAGGCAAACAGTATTCGCCCTATAGATTTAGTGGTGGTAAACCTCTATCCTTTCGAGCAAACAATTGCTACAGACGTTTCAGTAGCAGAAGCAATCGAACAAATTGATATTGGTGGACCTACTTTATTAAGAGCAGCAGCTAAAAATTTTGCTTACCTCACGGTATTGTGTAATCCCAACCAATACTCAGAATATCTAGCAGAAATTGATAATTCTAATGGAGATATATCTTTAGAATTTCGACAAAAAATGGCGGGAAAAGCTTTTGCTCATACCCATAGTTACGATCGCGCTATTTCGGCTTATTTTGCAAATTTAAACGAAGCCGAAGAATCAGCCGACACATACAGTCTTTCTGGTACAAAAATCCAAACTTTACGCTACGGTGAAAATCCCCATCAAGGTGCTGCTTGGTATCGAGAAGGTAGTACAGCTTCGGGTTGGGCAGCAGCAGAAAAGTTGCAGGGAAAAGAATTGAGCTACAACAATTTAGTAGACTTAGAAGCAGCAAGAAGAATTATTGCTGAATTTCCCGAATCAGAACCAGCCGCCGCAGTACTCAAGCATACTAATCCTTGTGGTGCTGCAGTTAGCAATAGTTTGGCGGCAGCTTACGAAAAAGCTTTTAATGCTGATTCTGTCTCTGCTTTTGGCGGTATCGTAGCACTCAATCAATCGATAGACGCAGCGACAGCAAAAGCACTTACTAAGACTTTTTTAGAATGCGTTGTCGCGCCTGACTGTAATGCCGAAGCAAGAAAGATTCTTCAGGCAAAATCCAAACTGCGAATTTTACTACTGCCAGATTTAATTGCGGGTAACAAACAAATTATTAAAGCAATTGCTGGTGGTTTTTTGGTTCAAGCCAGCGATGATTTAATCGAAAATCCCGATAATTGGCAAATCGTTACCGACAAACAGCCTACTAGCCAACAAATTGCCGAAATGCTGTTCGCTCAAAAAATAGTCAAGCACGTTAAATCTAATGCGATTGTAGTGACGAGCGATCGCACTACTGTCGGTATTGGGGCGGGGCAAATGAATCGCGTTGGTTCGGTAGATATTGCCCTCAAACAAGCAGGAGAAAAAGCTAGAGGAGGTATTTTAGCCAGCGACGGGTTTTTCCCTTTCGATGACTCGGTACGTACTGCGGCACGGGCAGGAATAACGGCAATAATTCAGCCTGGTGGTTCGATAAGAGATAAAGACTCGATCGCGGCAGCTAACGAGTTGGGGATCGCTATGGTATTAACTGGTACTCGTCATTTTTTACATTAAATTTCGAGTTAGAGAGTAATTTAGGCGATCGCTTTGACGTTGCATAGTTAATCGAAGCTGCTATTATATAATTAGAGGAAACTTGTCTCTATATAACTAGAAACTAATTATTTGGAGGATGATTTTTAATGACCCAAGTGGTTGTTGGACAAAACGAAAACATAGAATCTGCACTACGTCGATTTAAACGCCAAGTATCTAAGGCTGGTATCTTTGCCGATATCAAACGTCGTCGCCACTACGAAACCCCAATAGAAAAACGTAAGCGCAAAGCAATTGCTCGTCGCAAAAAACGTTATCGTTAAACGCACTACACAGTTTTGAGCTTACTAAAGCATTCTTTATGAGCTAAGAATAAAAGAAATTAGATGTTGCCGAATACACGACTATCTCAGTCATAGCTTCATTAGTTAGAGCCTGGAATTAATTCTGAGATTATTTAAATTGTTGTCATTCGGCAACATCTTTTTATGTTAATTAGCCACTGTTATTATTTTCCGAGAGATGGGCATACTGAGTGAGTACTTATTTGCCTAAATAAGCTGTAATGTTCTCTCGAATATTCTATGAATAAATCTCACCAGCAACAGTGGATTGTCGCTCAAAATTCTTCTGACCGACAAATTATTCCCTTGAAACCAGAGCTACTATCTCATCCATTTTGGGCATTTAGTAGTTTGGGTTTAATAGTTGGTCTGGTAGGTTTATTCGTATATAGCAGATGGAAGAACCGTAAAATGGTTGCGGCGATCGCATACGAGCAGCGTAAAATTGAAAGCTTAGAAAAAAGATTGAATACTGCTCTGGCAACGATACGCAAGTGGGAAGAAAATCCAGACTTGGTGCATTCGCGAGACTGCAATCTAGACTATATTAGAATGCGAATGCAGGAACCAACATTTCATGGAGCTTTAACCAACCAGGCAAAAGTAAAAGTCAAACAGTTTATTAGTACCGCTTTGCGAATTAATTTATCAAAAAACGCTGGTGGTGGGGTAGCTAGCAGACATGGCTTTAAAATCGACGAAATTTTTGATATTACCTATGAAACTGATATACAAGGTAAACGCCGTCGCCGAGTTTTATTTCGCATTCAAGTTAAATTGATGAAATTGCCTACTCAATCTACATCTAGTACGGTAAATCAAATTGTCGAATGCGTAGAAACTTTTTTAAGTCCCATTGACGACCGAGATAACTGGCAGCCAACTATTCAAGGTCATATTGTTTCGATGAGTTGGAATCAAATGGCGAAACCAACGCCTTTATTACTGATAGAACAGCATACGGGCGGTGCCAATGTTAACTTTCGCACTAAAAAAACCACTAAAAATCGTTAACGCAAATCTATTAAGATTAGAGGAAGAAAGACCTAATCTAAAGAAAGATAGAAAATGCTGCAATTTTTGCTTACCTGGTTGGCAACTGCTATTTCTTTATTAATAACGGCGAAGATCGTTCCTGGTTTGGCGATTACTAGCTTCACGGCAGCTGTTGTTGGCGCGGCAGTTTTAGGCTTAGTTAACGCCATAGTCAAGCCTATTTTAATTTTATTTACTTTACCGCTAACAATCTTGACCTTGGGCTTATTTTTGTTTGTGGTCAACGCCATTACCTTGGGAATAGTAGGATATTTAACTCCAGGGTTTCAAGTTGGTGGTTTTTTTGCCGCCTTATTTGGTTCGATTGTATTGGCGTTAGTTTCTGGACTAATTGCAGGGTTGTTTCCTGGCGATCGACCTAGAGATTATTAAGCGAAAAAAGCGATCGCTCAATCTTCGAGCGATCGCTTTAACTTTAAGTTTGCTTTACTAAGCAACTTTATCTTCGATTACCCGATCGATCAAACCATATTCTTTGGCTTCATGTGCCGACATAAAATAATCGCGATCGGTATCTTTTTGAATTTTTTCTAATGGCTGGTCTGTATTTTCTGCCATCATGCGGTTGAGTTGGTCGCGGATACGCAAGATTTCTTTAGCTTCAATTTCAATATCTGAAGCCTGTCTGCGTCCTTGAATGCCACCTAGAGGTTGGTGAATCATAATTCTCGAATGGGGCAAAGCGAGGCGTTTTCCTTTTGTGCCGCCAGCAAGTAGAAAAGCCCCCATAGATGCTGCTAATCCAACACAAATTGTTACCACCTCAGATTTGATGTGACGCATGGTGTCGTAAATAGCCAAACCAGCAGTGACCGAGCCGCCTGGAGAATTGATGTAAAGATAAATTGGTTTGCCAGGATCGTCAGAATCTAGATACAGCATAATGGCAATAATTTGGTTTGCCAAAGCATCATTGACTCCTCTACCGAGAAAAATGATTCGTTCGCGATACAGGCGATCGTAAATACTGATCCAGTCGCTATAAGGCTGACCTGGCATTTGATAGGGAACTTTAGGAATACCAATTGGCATAGATTTTACCTAATGAATTTTTAATACTTTAAGTGATTGCAGAAACGGGAGTGGGAAGTTCGGAAGTACTTTCCAAAACTTTATCGATTAAGCCATATTCTTTGGCTTCTTGAGGAGTCATGTAAAGCATTCTGTCAGTATCTTTTTCTAGCTTTTCGATTGGTTGCCCGGTATTTTGGCTAAAAATTTCTAATACTGCTTGTTTGTTTTGTAATACTTCTTTGGCTCTAATTTGAATGTCGGTTGCTTGTCCTTGCGCTCCCTGACGTGCCTGATGTAAGATAATTGTTCCATTAGGCAAACTCGCACGACACCCCTTTGTTCCTGAAGACAAAATCATCGCCGCCGTTCCCATTGCCTGACCGATACAGATAGTATGAACGGGAGGCTTGATATAATTTATCGTGTCGCAAATTGCAAAAGCTTCAGTTTCAAATCCAATTGAATCTCCACCATACCAAGAAGTACCAGTAGAGTTGATATACATCATAATTGGCTTTTCGGGATCGTCAAACTGTAAAAATAACAGTTGGGCGATAATTAATTCGGTAACGTCAACCCCAATTTGATCTTTGTATTCGTCGGGAGATACTAAAGGTAGTCCCAGATAAATAATCCGCTCTTTTAATAGTAGAGATGGCAAATCTGGGGGGGGAGTGCGGTAATTAGCACCACCTCTGTAGGGTGCTTGAACTGCTTTAATTGATAAATCCATAGTATCTTTCACTTGTTTGTTGCTAGCGGTCTAGTTGTCTGCTCTACAAATTTAAAGCTAGTTTGCCGATAATCTATAATTAAGCTTTAAAACAACGCTGGTAATGATGATTTTAACGCATTACCCCTAAGAGCATAGAGTTAAAAGAGGTATCTAAAACCGAACCAATTTTTCGCTCTTTTTTTTCAGTCTCTTTACTATTTTGACTATGGCAAGAACTATTGCTTTTATCGCTCACGATCGCCAAAAAGCTGATTTGGTCGCTTTTACCCAACGACATCAGCCTTTACTATCTCGCTATCATACGATAGCTACGGGAATTACAGGGCAAAGAATTGCTGCTTCGACAAATTTAGAAGTAGAACAGATGGAACCTGGTTCTAGAGGAGGAGACGTGCAAATTGCCGCTAGAGTAGTTTCGGGAGAAGTAATAGCGGTAATCTTTTTAGTCGATCCTCTGAAAGTTCAAGCTCACGAACCGAATTTCGAGCTACTGCTGCGGGTTTGCAATTTACATTCAGTAGCAATGGCGACTAATTTAGCCACTGCTGAGGCAATCGTACGCAGTTTTGCTGATAGCTTAGTCGCACATTTAATCTTCAATCCTGCTTCGGGACATGGTAATGCCGAACAGGATTTAGATTTTATCCAAGAAATGCTCGAACCCCATCTTCATCTAGAAATTCACCTGACCACCCCTGAAATAAGCCCCCGACAGCTAGCAAAAAAAGCGATCGCCGAAGCTGCCAATTTAATAATTGCTTCTGGTGGTGACGGCACGGTTTCGTCTGTGGCAGGAGCGGTTATTGGTACGGATATCCCTCTAGGAATAATACCCAGAGGTACCGCTAATGCTTTTGGTATGGCATTGGGGATTACGCAGCAAATCGCCCAAATTCGACGCGCTTGTGAAATTATTTTGGCGGGTAAAACTAGAGTCGTCGATGCAGCTTACTGTAATGATAAACCTTTAATTTTACTGGCGGGAGTGGGTTATGAAGCCGAAACAATTGCTAAAGCCGATCGCGAAGCTAAAAACCGTTGGGGATCTCTGGCTTATATCATGGCAGGCTGGCAGCAATTAAACGAACACGAACTGTTTGAGGCTGAAGTTGAAGTTGAAGGAGAGTGTAAAACTTTTGAAGCAGGAGCAATTACTGTTGCCAACGCCGCACCTCCTACCTCAATTTTGGCTCAGGGCATTGGTGAAGTAGTTATGGATGATGGTTTATTAGATATTACTATCGCCACCGCAGAAACTAAGTTACAAGCCGTGACTACAATGCTAAATATGCTCGGTAGTGCTTTGATCAAAACCAATCGCGAACATGAAAATATCGTTCATTTGCGATCGCGTAAAGTCAAAATTGCTGCTAAACCGCCACAAAAAGTCGTTCTCGATGGCGAAATTATTGGTGAAACACCGATAGAAATTGAATGTATACCCCAAGGGTTGACAGTTTTTGCTCCTGTAAACAATGAGGAATAAAAGCAAAAATATTCTTAAATTCAAATTAAGAATAATCTTCGAGCATTTTTTTGCCCACAGTAACGTTTAGCTGTTCTCCAATAAGCATGACTAATGAACTTAAATACAGCCACAGCATTAAGACAACAATAGTTGCAATTGCTCCATAAATTTTGTTGTAGATGCCAATATGAGTAACATAAACCCGAAACATCAGCGAAACAACTGCCCACAAGCCAGCAGCTATAATTGCTCCTGGTACGATTGGAATATGGGGTTGGCGATAGCTGACACCAAAGCGATAAACTAAACCAAAAGCGATCGCCACTAGGCTTAAGGCAATGGGAAATCCCAACAGTCGCCAAAAATAAATTGAAACTATAGTAAGCTCGATTTCAAACTCTGAATAAGCGATGGCGTTTTCTACTAGAACACAAGCAGAGTAAACCAACTGCATTAATAAGGCACTAACTACAACGACTGCATTAACAATATGTACTTTTAATCGGCGTTTTTTGTCCTTTAGGCTAGTTTTAAAGCGATAAACAAAACCGAGAGCGATCGCAAAAACAGTTAAAATTGAAATTACACTAAAAATTTTCCAAGTAACTAACAACAATTGATTCCAACTTTGCTGTAGAGCCAACTGGAATAAAAAATCTCCTACCCAAAGCAGAAAGCAGGCAACGATCGTAAATGCCAGGGTACAAATAGTCAGCAAGATTGCCAGTAATTTAGTTTTCCAAAAAGAACGCTTGTATGCTGCTGGAACTTGATGAATCAGATCTAAGGCATTAATTGCCGCACTCAATACGCCAGAAATAAACCAAATAGCCGTAATAGAGCTTAAGGAGAACCAGCTAGTATTTTCTGAAAGTTGTACCTCTCGAACAAATTCTAAAATTAACTCCCAAACTTGTCTGGGAACTATCTCGGCAAAATGCGTGGCAAGCTGGATAACAGTTAATTCTACGGAGGATTCAAACAAGCCAATTGCCATTACAATTGCAATAATTGCTGGAAATAGCCCCAACATAGCATGATAAGCCATTTCCGCAGATAGACCAGTCAGCCGTTGTTCGATAACGCTAGCAATAGTTTTTTGTAGCGCGTTCCAGTCAAGATGACGCACAAAACGAATCCAAATAGACATCTAGAATTTCTACTGAATTAACTTCCCAATGTTATAACTGGTGTTACCCAGATGCGTCATGAGTACAATGCTCTATTCAGTCACAATAGCTTGCCAGTAATTTTTCTAGCCGTCTAACTATGTAAGGGAATAGTTATAAATGGTAACAACAGCAAAGCCAGCCAACTCCAATTAAGCCAATGCGCTTTAGGAATTGACTCATCGGATAACAAAAAGTCAATTCTTGTTTCTAAACGATTGAAATTAGCGGGATAGCTAAAGTGTGCCGACAGCATTTGCGGCGATTCTAAAGGGGCTTTAACTACTGTCAATAAAGATTCGGCTAATAATAAAGAGTTGGTTTTTGCTGCTGCTTGGTAGTCGGCTCTCAATTCTCTAAGCAACAACAGTTCCTGCCATAAAGATGCTGTCTGTGGCAACCAATTCGTAATACAACGCAGCCAGCCAAACCAAAAAAACCAAAATGTATCGCGATAGTGAGCGTGAGCTTCCTCATGGGCAAAGACAGCAGTTAAGTGTTCTTCATCCAAAGCTTCGAGTAATCCTTCACTAACTACTAGTTGAGAATTCCAAAAACCAATTTGAGCAATGTATGGCAAATCTAGAGTTAGAATTCGCACCGTTTTGTCAGCGATAGTTTGTTTTCGATAAGTATTAAGCTGTTGCAACGAGCGGACACCATGATATGTCGATTTTAGTAACAGACAGCCAGCAAAAATCACCAATCCCCATGACACTATGTATCCCAGCCAGCTAGCTCTAACACCAAGCATTTCTCCCTGAAATCCCATGCAGATTACTGCTAGAGCCGTACTTAAAAGTAATAGTGGGGGAAAAAGTAGTAAAAATAGACAGCGGTTCCAGCGTTGGTGCCAACTTAACTCTAAAGGAACTTTTAGTTGTCTTAGCTGCCACGCTATTGCCAATACCATCACTATACCAACCAGATGCATACTAATTTTCCTCTCTCTGACGGCGAATTGCTTTAAGGCGAGAAGCAATGTTTTCAATTTGTTCTAAACTAGCCGTATCCAGACTATCGGCAAAAGATGCCACCAAATCTGGATTGCTTACTGCCAAGAAACCATGTAATTGTTCGTAAGATTTTATTGCTTGAGCTTGTTCGCGGGATATTACTGGTTGCCATGAAAAAGCTCTTCCTTTTTTGCAACACTTGAGCCAGCCTTTAGCAGTCAAACGACGCAATACGGTAGTTACAGAAGTGTATGCCAGTTCGCGATCGGGATCGGCTAAGATTCGTTCGTGAACTTCTTTAACCGTCACGATTTTTAACTGCCAAACTATTTCCAGGATTTCTGTTTCTAAAGGACCGAGAGATAGCTTTTTTGGTCGGCGATTGGGGAGAGGAGACATCAATAGTTTTTGCAGGCGATTACAAATTTTATTTTACCCGACCGTGTCGTTCTCTATCTTTTTACTCTTCAATAATAAGATGATTGCCAATAAGAAAATATAGCTCGCAACTATAGTGCTAGCTAAAGTTTCCTTTAGCAAAATCTCAACTAATATATTGATAGATGTCAATATTTTTAGAGCGCAATTGGCTCTGCCAACGCGCAGGGCGCGGTCGCGTTTTGTTGAAAAGTTAAAATTGCTGAAGGAAGTTAGCTAGTAGTTGACAGAGCTATCTCGGTGTTTCTATAAAAAATAATACTTTTTAAATATACTTTATTTCTATTTTATTAAAATCGCTATGAATTATTGGTGGCAGGGAACGACGTTAGTTTTAGCAACTTTATTCGGTATATTTGGAGGAGATCCTTTATCTGCAACTTCGTCTAGCAACATTTTGCAAGAGGTTCAAACTACTAAAAACAGGCGCATGCCGATAGTAGCACAACAAAATTTAGATTGTTCGCAGTTTGCAGCTAATTATACAAAAGTATATGCGTTTGAAACCCAAAGATTTTGTATCAGTATTTACCAGGCTGATAATGATTTTTTTTACTTCAGGCAGTCTAAGGCAGATCCCGAGGAACTTTTAATACTCCCAGCTACTGCTGTTTTTGGTGGCACTATCTTTCAGGCTATTGACGGTAAAACTGTTTATTTTGTTGGACTCGATGCTAATGGTTATTATTCTTCGGTAATGCGAAATAATGATGAAGTCGTGTTCGAGCCAGAAATACAGCCATCAATGGTAGATTTACCTAAAAATGAGCGTTCCAAACATACTTTGACCGAAAATATTCCGTTTTTGACTGATTCCCACGAAAACGATCCTGACGCTCGAGTAAACCAATTTAAGCAGGAAACTGACTGGAAAAATTGTACTCAAGATGAAAAAATTAATCCACTTATAAATAGCTGGCAAAAACTTATTGGTACTTCAACTACAACAGCTAATAACTGTCAAATACCAGCCGAACTCAATTAATTTTGTCAGCAGATGGCAATTTCCTGGGGATTGACAGCTATTAACACTCGATCGCCATAAGCAATATTGGCAATGGGCAGGGCAATTACTTCTAGTACTGAGTCATCTTGAAAATGACCGATTTTGGTTTCGGGATGGGGATAATAAATCAATCCCGAATAGCTAATATCGTTAAAAATTATCTGACAGGGGGAAAAAGAAAAAGTTTCTGCTGGATAATTGGGATGCCACTTAACGTTTTTAAACGTATATTTAGGTCGCTCGATCTCAAAAGTATGAGGAGCGATCGAGATATTTAAGGTACCAGAAAAATAAGGACTGAGATCGAGTCCTAGCTGTTTAAAAAACGGTAGCTGCATTTCAAGAGTACCGCGATCGTAAGGGCTATCTTCCCCCGATCCCGATGCTACTCGATGACCCGATTTTACTACTCCTGTTATTTTTTGTTCTGGGTGCATAGATTAAATATTAAAAAGATGTATAGAATTAAGCGTTTGCTTTTAATTAGTTCAATATTCTCATAAATATCGGCTAGTTTCAGACTAACAAACTAGTACATTAATCCCTAGCACAGCGAAACCCAACTAAAATTTGTCTGACCCAGGGATGATACCAGTTACGAAAGCTAGTTCTTAGCGTCCAGGGAGATGTAGCCCAACTACCGCCTCGTAGAACTCGATGTTGATTATCGAAATAAGCTCGAGAATATCCAAAGTAGGGATAGCTACTAAAACCACAATAGCCAGCAAACCAGGAAGATGTCCATTCCCAGACATTGCCCAACATATCGTAGCAACCGCAGGAACTTTGACCTTCAGGATAGGCATTAACTGGAGTAGTATGTCCGATTAAGCTATTGTGGTTGCACTTTAGCGAAGTTGCAGGTACTGTAGTAATTCCGCAGGCGGCTTTTTCCCATTCTGCTTCGGTAGGCAGCCTTTTGCCAACAAAGTTAGCGTAGGCTTCGGCTTCATAGTAACTAACACCACAGACTGGATGATTATCCCATTCGACGGCATCCGACCAATACAAAGGCTGGCAGACGGGATTGTTTTGCAACCATTGCCAGCCTGTTTCCGACCAATAGCAACGATTTTGATAACCCCCAGAGATAATAAATTCTCGATATTGACGGCAGGTCACGGGATAGCGGTCTAACCAATAAGAGTTTAAATATACTTTATGTGCTGGACGTTCGTTATCTTGAGCTTCAATTGCATTACTACCCATGCAAAATTCTCCTGCGGGTATGCTTACCATTTCGGTTAAATTAAAACTAGACTCCGTTCCTGCTGTCGAACTTCGGGCAAAATTAACTTGCGAAACTAGATTTTGGTTGCGGCGATACAGTTGCAGAAGAAACGCCATAGTTTCATTATGCTGGCTTTCATGTTGAATTAACCATTGCCAAAGTCGTTCTTGACTATCTAAAGATGAGGTTTCGAGATAGTCTAAAATTTTAGTTCTAACTATAGACAGGTAATCTCGAATAGTTTTAATGGAAGGTAAATTTTGTCGCTGGGCTTTGGGTAAACCATCTGCTGCAAATAGAACGCGATATTCGGGAAACAAAGGCGAACAATTGCCTAGATATTCGAGAATCCAATAGGCTTCAGTAAAGGCAATATGTCCGAAATGCCAACCTATAGGGCTAAAATCGGGATGTGCCTGACTGGTAAAAGCTTCCGAGTTGGTTTGAACGATTAAATCTAGAGTTTTTTGACGACATCGAGCTAAATCGCGTGAGATCGCTCGTTTACGTAATTGAACTGACTTTGACTTCAAGATCTTCTCCTACACTAATGATGCTTTTTTCGGGGCATTCAATCCAATTACCCTCAAACATGGGTTCGGAAACAATCATTACTGCATTTGAGTATAAAATATCTTCTTGCAATTTGAGATAGTACAGTGTGGGGCTGGCATGGCGATTGGAATAACGACAGGCAGTTAGTTCTTTGCCGTTACTAATTACCACATTGGCAGAAAATTCTATTTCGCCACCGTAAGATAACTCTACCAGTTTGGCGATTGCAGTTTCTAAAGCGCGATCGATACTCATTCCTTCATTAGATTCTAATTCGCTAACTACCAGTGCAAAAATGTGTTCCGAGTCGGTAGTGCCTTCAATACGGCGATAGGCAAAGTCAGTCAAATGATTGCGTATCGGTCGATACATGGTTTTCCTAAAGTCATCGATATAGCCATTGTGAATGAATAATAAATCTTCGTGAGTGAAAGGCTGGCAGTTAATTAAATCTACCGATAACCCAGAAGTGGCACTGCGAACATAGCCTAAAACACAGTGTGATTCTACATAGCGGTTGAGGTGAGATAGATTGATATCATTCCAAATGGGCAAGATATTTTTATACGTAAAGGGCGGAACTAATTTACTGGCATGATACCAACCAATGCCAAAACCATCGGCGTTCATTAGTCCTGCGGTCATTTCGCGTGGTTGATAGCTTTGAACGATTAGAGAGTGTTCTGGTTTGTCAAATAAACGATCTAAGGTAACGGCAGAACCGAGATAGCCCAATAAGCGACACATATAGATAAATATATAAATTCTAGGCGATCGATAACCTACAAATTATATCCAACGATTGGAATTACTGTCTTCGTTGCCGAAATTGACAATTTGTTTAAAAGACTGTCGCACTAATAATTTCTTTTAAGAATGACTATAAGAATTTTTGATTTCTTGCCATTCGGCATCTGACAATGCTTGTTCTACTAGTTCGATCTCCCAGCAGTCGCTTGCAGCTTTGGTTAAATGTTCGATAATTTTATCTATAGAGCGATCGCCCCGATGAGGAATTAACTCTAACAAGTTTTTACCTACAGGTTGGTTAAATATTTTTATTGCCAAATTTTTATCTGTACTCAACAGGATCGAACCATGCTGTAGAATAGCTTTACCTCGGCGTAGCTGTGCGCTACCGATCGCCTTTTCTCCTGTAGTGGTAACTAAATCGGCAACCGTTGCCGTACTAAAACAGTTGGGGTTTGCCATGTATTCTTTGGTCGCATTGCCGTAAGATAGCTCGACACCGAGCGATCGCCAACCTGCAATTAGAAAACGGCAAATTTGCTTGTATATTTCCAGTCTTTTACCAGGTGGAGTAGAGGTTACTACCGCATAGGTAAGATCGCCTTGATGTAATACTGCTTTACCTCCTGTAGGGCGGCGTACGATATCTAGAGGCTGTTTCCAGATTAATTTTTGCCAGGCTAAAGGATAATTTTTTTGGTGATAACCCAAAGAAATTGCTGCTGGATACCACGTGTAAAATCGCAAAGTTGGAGGATGTTTTCCACGACGATGTTTTTCTAGCAACCAGCGATCGATTGCCATTTGTGTGTGTCCCGACGCTACTATTGGAGGAATAAAACGCCAGGTTGGAAATGAAGTGAAGTAGCAATCGCCAGTCACCGTTAACTAGTCACCAAAACTAAATTAAGCAGCACCAAATTCTTCTTTAAGCATTTCGTCATTGTCATCGGCAATATTGGCAACTAGAGTGATAATGCGCGATATTTCTCCTGGATATAAATCCGCAACGGTACGTTGAGCCGAAACCATTACCGTGTCATTGTTAATACTAAAGCAAGTTTCAAAAGTACCCGTCCAGTTCATTTCCAACAATCGACGCATCAAACCAGGTTCGTTTTTGGCTGGCAATTTCAAGACATTTGCCCATACGGTAAATAAGTCGTCATCAGTTTCGCCCGTAAGCTGAACGAAGACTTCTACACTACCGTATTGAAATTTCCACAGACTACCTTCATCAGTATGGTTGACCATTGCCGTATTTTCGCCGTCGAGACTGGAAATTACGGTTTCGATTACCTCTTGATGGCTAGAATTTTCCTCGATTAGTTCTTCAATAGCTTGCTCGGTATCTACTTCTATATTAGAAATCTGACTAATCATAACGGCTTACCTTAAATTAATTTAATACCTACTCAATCGTAAATCTAACATTTAGTATCGACAATTGTTGGCTCCCTCGCCACTATTATTTATACTAAGACAGTAAAAAATTGGCTTTCTAGCGTTTAATTTTAAAATTTTTTATAGCAATGTTACTTTTTAAGTCTTTGTGGGCATACTGTAGCGGTTAATTTTGCTATAAATTAGAGCTAACTTTATGTGGCAGTCAGATGCTATGGTGCATTTGGGATTAAAACATTGGAAATTGTTTGGGTACGGTAATCTTGCCGCCATTTTATCATTCGCGCTATCGCTGCCAACTATTCTGGTAGTGCAACCTGCAAATGCAGAAACAATTAATACGCTAACAGCAGAGCGCGAGCAATTATCAAACAATTCCGTTCGCTCGGCAGATTCCAATATCCTTAATATCACTGCACCCAAAACCAAACCTAATGACAATTCCGTTGCCGCAGCTAGTGATGACAATATTCCCGAAAGCATCGTTGTTAAGAGCTTTGATATAGTTGGTAGTACGGTATTTAGCCAGGAAGAATTAGCCAGTGCAGTTGCTTCTTATCAAAACCGCTCTTTAACTCTATCAGAACTATATCAAGCCAGAAGTGAGATTACCAAGCTTTATACCGAAGAGGGCTATGTTAACTCTGGTGCTTATATACCGCCACAAGAGCTAGATGATGGTAAAGTAACTATTGCTGTTTTAGAAGGTGAATTAGAAGCGATTGAAGTTAGGGGAACAGAACGTTTAGATCCCGATTACGTGCGATCGCGCCTGGAAACCGCAGCGGATAAACCCGTTAATGTCGAGTCTTTGCTCGAAGCTTTGCAGCTATTGCGACTCGATCCTTTAATTGCTAGCGTCTCGGCAGAACTTTCAGCAGGAGTTCGTCAGGGAACGAGCTTGCTGGATGTAAAAATTGAAGAAGCAGATAATTTTAATGTTACTACTAGTTTTGATAACGGGAGGTCGCCAAGCGTTGGCACTAATCGGCGAGCAGTCGGTTTAAATCATCGCAACTTACTTGGTTTTGGTGACGAGTTTAGTTTTGGTTATGCTAATACCGAAGGTAGCGATAGCTTTGATTTTGCCTATAGTTTTCCCTTTAATGCTCTAGATGGCACGGTAGGACTAGCTTACGGGTTTAATTTTAATGAAGTAATAGAGGATCCGTTTAATGCACTCGATATCGAATCGGAGTCGCGATATTACGAGCTTAGTTTGCGTCAGCCAATAATCAATCGCCCCAATCGAGAATTGGCTTTGGGAATTAGCTTTACTCGTCAAGAAAGCGAAACCTTGCTTCTAAATACTCCTTTTGCTCTATCTCGCGGTGCAGATGAGAATGGTGAAACTAGAATCAGCACGATTCGCCTGTTTCAAGAATTTATCGAGCGCGACGATAAAAAAGTTTTAGCTTTTCGTTCCAGCTTTAATATTGGTATAGATGCTTTTGACGCTACTAGTAATGCAGACGCTCCTGACAGTATCTTTTTTGCTTGGCGGGGTCAAAGCCAATGGGTTCGTCAGCTAGAACGAGATTTTGTGTTTTTGTTGAGAGGAGATTTACAGTTAGCAACTACGGGGTTGGTACCTCTAGAGCAGTTTCGGCTTGGTGGCTTTAACAGCGTTAGAGGTTATCGCCAAGATTTGATTTTGGGGGACAATGGCCTATTTGCCAGTGCCGAACTGAGAATTCCTGTATTGCGGTTGGGTAGAACAAATGGAGTAATACAGCTAGCTCCTTTTTTCGATCTCGGTACGGCATGGAGCAGCGACGACATGGCGATCGATGATGACTTTATCAGTGCTGTAGGCATCGGTTTGGTATTCAGAGCGGGAGAAAACTTCAATGCTCGCCTAGACTGGGGTATACCTTTGGTAGATATCGATACCGACAGCAATTCCTTACAAGAGGATGGAATTTATTTTTCTATCGATTACAATTTCTTTTAAAAATCATCTTTTATTGCGATTGGCAATTGTTACTACTAGCTCTAAACCGTACTCTTCTTCAAAAACATCTTTTTTGTAATCTAAACTCCACAACTCAAAAGCGCAGTCGTCGCCAATTTCTGTAGGAAATAACTCTAGGTGCAGAGTCTGACTATCGGCTTGGTAATGACAGTTGACACTGGCGATCGCGCTTTTTTGGCGACGGTCTAAAGCCGTAGCAATGCGTAAAATCGCGCTGAGTTGTCTGACCATCAAACGTTCGCGATCGCTTAGTTTCTGATAGGGTTCGTGTTTTTTCTTGGGTTTACTACGACGATGATAGCGAGCAATATTGGCAATCAACTCTAGATCGAGTTCGGTAAAACCCAACAGTTCGGCATTACGAATTAAGTAATAAGAATGTTTGTGATGTGACGAGTGACTGATATAAATACCACAGTTATGCAAAATAGCAGCACTCCACAGTAGTTCTCGTTCGTCATTTCCCCAATCATGCAGTTCTCCTTTAGTTTGGTCGAAGATGCTCAGGGCGAACTCGGCAACTTTTTGAGCGTAAGTTAAATCGACCTGATATTTATGAGCAATTTTTAAAACATTTCTCTTTTTTACTTCATCCTGATAGCGTAGCCGACTGTTAATCAAACCGCGAGTCAACATCCAATTGACGATAATACCTTCTCGTAATGCCCGTTCGCAGACTACAATCGAATCGAGCTTCAGCATATTCATTACCTCCAACAAAATGATTGCCCCTGGAACGATGATTTCGGCACGTTTTTCGGTTATTCCCGCTACTTCTAATCTTTCTTTACAGGTCATTT
Source organism: Myxosarcina sp. GI1 (assembly GCF_000756305.1). Lineage (NCBI taxonomy): Bacteria > Bacillati > Cyanobacteriota > Cyanophyceae > Pleurocapsales > Pleurocapsaceae > Myxosarcina > Myxosarcina sp. GI1. The sequence continues at coordinate 21,119 of NZ_JRFE01000007.1, read as the reverse complement.
TTGTTAGTTTTTTGACTACTTTTTCTATCGCTTTGCGACTTAATTCGTAGCCATTAAGCGGATCGGGAACGTAACCTAGTTCTTCATTAGCGCGAACAGTGGCTAGAGTCTCAATTGTTCCAGAAGTACCTATCGCCTGGGGAATTTCATTAAGCTGTAGTTTTGACCAGATTTCTTCTACAGAACGTTCGAGCATACCTCGAATGTATGCCCGTAGATAGTTCAATTCTTCATCGTTTATCGGATCGCTAGTAACAAATTTCTGCGTCAACCTAACCGCGCCCACTTTGGTACTGCTTAAGACGCGAGGTTCTTGAATATCTGCCAAAATTACTTCAGTAGAGCCGCCACCAATATCGATAATAATGTAGGGACGCTCTTCCAAGTCCATTCCTGAAAGCACCCCAAGATAAATGCGCCTGGCTTCTTCTTGCCCAGAAATTAAATTAACGACAATGCCAATTTCTGATTCGACAAGCTGCAAAAAGTCTCGTCCATTGGGGGCTTCTCTCGTCGCACTGGTAGCTACGGCAACAATTTCGCTAGCCTGAAAACTATCGGCAAGATCTTTACAACGTCTGAGAGTTGCTAAAGCACGTTCGATCGCATCGGTAGTCAGGTTTCCCGTTCTAGAATCGCGATCGCCCAACCTGACCATATCTTTTTCTTTGGCAATAATGGTAAAAGCAGGTAAAGAAGGTTCGATTTCTACCACTACCATGTGAATCGAATTGGTACCGATGTCGATGGCAGCGAGAATCTGCTTTTCTAGGTTGTTATTAGTATTATTAAAAGTAGTGTAATTAGCTATTTCCAGCATAAAATCGAGCGCAAAAGATAGGGAAAAAGTCAATTTAGACGGGTAGGAATGATTAATCTAATTTTATGGTCTCATGTAATTTACCGATGCGATCGTAAAACGCTAACTTTTTAAATGTATGTCAATTTATTAAACTTGCAAACTAAATATGACTGAATATCGCGCAACTACAGAACCTACCTGGCAGCGAATTATCAGACTATTGCGTTGGGACAAACCTGCTGGCAGGTTAATTTTGATGATTCCTGCGTTGTGGGCAGTTTTTCTCGCCGCTAATGGCACTCCACCTCTACCCTTAGTTTTGGTAATTGTGCTAGGAACTTTGGCAACCAGTGCAGCAGGTTGTGTAGTCAACGATCTTTGGGATCGAGATATCGATCCGCAAGTAGCCAGGACTAAAACTCGTCCTTTGGCTTCTCGGGCTCTTTCGGTTAAGGTAGGAATTGTAATTTTAGCGATCGCGCTAGCTTGTGCGGCAGGKTTGGCTGTTTATCTCAACCCTCTCAGTTTTTATCTCTGCGTAGCTGCGGTTCCAGTAATTATCTTGTACCCTCTAGCAAAACGAGTTTTTCCCATTCCTCAGCTAGTGCTTTCGGTAGCCTGGGGTTTTGGCGTGCTAATTAGCTGGACGGCAGTAACGGGTAATCTCGAACCTTCTACCTGGCTCTTGTGGGGAGCTACAGTAGCTTGGACGTTAGGTTTTGATACGGTATATGCTTTGTCAGACCGCGAAGACGATTTGCTGGTTGGCATCAACTCCAGTGCGATTTTTTTCAACCGCTATGCACCCGAAGCAATTGGCGTATTTTTTGCGATAACGGCGATCTTAATGGGATATTTAGGCTATCGGATGGCTTTATATCCTATTTTTGCCTTTACTTTAGGAATCGCCTCTGTTGGCTGGCTATGGCAATATTTACGGCTGCGCGATCCCAATCTACCTCGTTCTGCCTATGGCAAAATTTTTGGACAAAATGTCTGGCTGGGCTTTATTTTGCTGGTGGGAATGATTGGAGGCAGTTTGTTGTAAGTAAATCCAAGTGATTTGGGTTGGGTAGTAAAGTAGCAAGTAGCAAGTTATTTTAGGCATTAGGCTAAAGGTTTATGAAACTAACTACTAACTACTAACTACTCAAGTTAAGTAAGAAGTAGGCTTTTCAGTCTTCATGGTTACAGATGTTTTTCTATAGCCTCGCTGTAATCTTCGTAAGGCAGTTTACCGACCAAATTTTCTACCTGTTCGCCATCTTTAAACATTAAAACGGCGGGGATACTACGAATGCCATATTTTTTGGCAGTGTCTTTATGTTTATCAATATCGATTTTAACTACGGTAGCACGATCTTGATACTCCTCTGCCAGGCGATCTATTAAAGGTGCAGTGACGCGACAGGGACCGCACCAGCTTGCAGTGTAGTCGGCTACTACTACAGATTCATCATTTAGCAGGCGATCGAATTCGTCTGCTTCGACATATTGGGCTTGATTGGAAGAAGTCATGTAATTTTTCTATAGAAATCTTTAACTTACAAGAATTAGTATAGTTTGCTGCTTACACATCTCGATCGGCTACTTGATGTAAATATCGAACCTATTGCACGATCGGGCGATTGGTTACAGTCGAAAGTAGCTCTATAAATACTTTAGACATTGGTACACAACCGTACTCGCACTCTAATTATGTAACGTCTAAAAAATATTCAAATATTTCATTATTATTGCTTAATAGAAATCACGTAATTCTTTATTTTAAATTTACCTGTTTATAAGTATTACTATTTATGATTTAGTTGAACAAAAAAACATTGCTAAATTCTATATTTAAACATTATGGTATTAACTTTGGGAACCGATTTAAACGATTTTATTCGTACTGGCTTCGATAATAATGTTGTTTTTGCTAAATCTGGCGATGATAAGGTTTACGGTAATATAAATCACGACGTTATTTTTGGCGGTGAAGGTAATGACTATCTATATGGTAATGTCGGTAATGACGTTATTTTTGGTGGCGAAGATAACGATTATATTAGTGGAGATGCTGGTAGAGATGTACTCAAAGGTGGCGATGGCTGCGATACCATTTGTGGTGGTGGTGATGACGATTTGATTAAAGGCGGTAGGAGTCACGATTATCTATATGGTAATGACGGTAATGACAAGCTTCACGGACAAGCTGGCAATGACTGGCTTAGAGGTGACTGGGGTGATGATACCCTCAAAGGTGGTAAGGGTGACGATCGGCTTTATGGTAATGATGGTTGCGATCGCCTCTATGGTGGTAAGGGTGATGACCTCCTCAGTGGTGGTAATGGCGACGATTGGCTTTTTGCGGGTTCTGGTAGTGATGTTCTACGTGGTGGTTCGGGAGCCGACACTTTTGTTTTAAATGGCGCGTCTGGCGTTGGTAATTGCGTCAAAATTGAAGATTATCAGCTAGAAGATACCATTAAAGGCTTAAATTCCTATCACATTGTCGCCACGAATTGCGAGGATTTAGTCGAGCTTTATCGTCACGATCGGCTAGTAGGAACTATATACGGTGAGGTTGCCGATTTGGTTTAGCTATTAAATCTCTAGCTTTGATTGAGATAAAAGTCTGACAGTGATTCTTGATATCCTTTTCGTTGTTATGGTGGCGAGAAGGATATTATCTTTTTCGACTTTGAAAAACAAGTAAATCGCGATAGGTGAAACATCTTCTCGTTTATCCTATACAAACAATTGCATCATCCCTTAAAAACATTTTTGGTAATTGTATCATTAGATATTCAATTCGCCTTTTTATATGTTCGAGATCGTTTTCATTAAATTTTTTTAGACCATTCGAGCACTTTTTATAGTTCTACTAATACTAATTGCAAGTCATCTTTTTTTACGTCTATACCTCCTGAAAACAATGGAATCCATTCTAAATGTAATTTTTTACAAGCAGAAAGCCAAACTCTTTCAAAAAAAATATTCACCCGAAATCGGAACATAAAAATTTTGTTCATAATCATTAATTGGTTCATATATAAATGCAGCAACAGACATAATTTGTTTTATTGCAACAGAAAAACTTTTATAAGCTGCAACAACCTAATCTAGACTAAAATTTATTTCTTGTTTATTAAACGGAAGATCGTTATTAATTGCTTCAATTTCGGCTTGTTCCATTTGATTGACTTCATCAATGTAGTTTTGTAGAATCTGGCTCATCCGGCGGTTGTAGAAACGATGCAAACTATGATTGGCAGTAGCAGGAAAACCGCGTCTTTTTTTATGTCTGCCCCCCGCACCAGGATCGTACATTTTGATGCCGTTAGCGATCGCCCACTCGATTGGTTTGTAGTAACAAGCTTCAAAATGCAGACAGTCGTATTCTTCCAAACATCCCCAATAGCGTCCGTATAAATTTTCTCCCTTGTGCAGACAAAAAGACATTCCTACTGGTCTGCTATCGTTATTTTCGGTGTATGCTACTACTAACAAGACGCGATCTCTGTAGTTGGGATAAAGCTGCTCGAAAAACTTGCGAGTTAAATACTTACTGCCCCAATAAAACTTATCGCAAGTGCTGCTATAAAAACGATAGATATAAGGATACAGATGACGGGGAATTTCTCTTCCGTTAAATACTTTAACTTGCAAACCAGCTTTAGCTACAGCTTTTCTCTCCTGCTTGATGTTTTTGCGCTGCTTGGTATTAAACATCTTGAGGTAATCATCAAAACTGTTAAAGTTACGGTTCGACCAAATATAGCCATGATGCTGCCAACTGATAAAACCATTCCGCTCCATAACTTCTCGCCACTGCGGATCGACAAACAAAAAATTACAGCCTGAAATGCGGTTGCGATCGCAAAAATGGTCGACCGCCGCTACCATTATTTGTGTAATTTCGTCTTCGTCTTCCCCTGGTGCAATTAAAAATCTGTAGCCAACGGCAGGAGTAAAGGGAGTCATGCCCAACATTTTGGGATAGTATGGCACTCCCAGGCGATGGGATAAATCTGCCCATTGATGGTCGAAGACAAACTCCCCATAACTATGTCCTTTAACATACAGCGGTGCGGCACCAATCAAAGTGCGACCGCGCCAGACGGCTAAGTGACAGGGTTGCCAACCAGTACGAGGAATAGCACTTTTTGAAGTTTCGATATTGTTGAGCCATTCCCATTCTAAAAATGGCGTTGCCAATGGTAGAGCTAGAGCATCCCATTCGGCTTGAGGAATTTCAGCGATTTTAGTAATCCATGATACAGAATATTGTGGCTTAACTTGTTCTACCATAAGGACGTGCTATAAAAAGATCGAACTTTTATTTAGCCTAATTAATATTCGCTTTCTCTGCACCAAAAATTTCTGCCTTCAGCTTAAATTTATTTTCGTTCCTCAATTACCTGTGTAAGTAGCTCTTTAAAAATGTCGTCATTTAATCTTCGAGCGGCTTCGAGCAACAACTCCGAATTAGCATCACCTGCGGTAGCTGTTTGCGGCATAAGTAAAGCTAGATGTGAAACTAAACAATCTAAATCATCTCGAATACGCGCTCGCTTCGCTTGTAATAATTTAGCTGCACGACGTATAGAGCGTTCTCTATCTAATTCGCTACATAGAACATCTCTTTTTGGCGGTTGATTCATTTCCAGACTCCGAAACTAAAAGAGCAAAATCTCTGGCACTTCACGGGGAAGTAAATAGATGTTGCTTGAAAGTAATAGTTTTAAGTCTTGGTAAAAGAAGTAAAGAAGGTACACAGAATAAATAAAATCTCTTGCCAACTCTAACTTTTAGAAAAACTTTTTCTATCGTTCGCCCTCGGAAGGGAGTGAGGCGCGATTGACAATATTAGCATTCAGCAATCCCATTAAATTTATAGAGATTCATGTTTGCATTAAAACTAATTTGAACCGCAAGTGAAACCACTATTTAATTTAAGTTTAGATATGTCTAACAATAGTTACTTTAGTATGTTTTTATTTAAATTTAATTTAATAAATCTTACCTAAATTAAAATAACTCAACAGCATCGATTAGAGATCGATTTTTTGCTCTTTATTTTTACCTATGAGCATTTCTTACTAAGTATAACTACTCGGTCTAAAGACGCGCTACAATTTTTAATAATTTATTAGGCATTTAAACTAAACACTATTTACCAAGCTTATGTTTCTTAGTGAATTATTACCAGTCATTCAAAAGTACGGTCAGCAACCTCTAGCTTTTACAGGCGGTTTTTTTTCGGGAGTATTTCAACTAAAATTAAACGAACCACCGCTATCAGACTGGTTGGTAGAACAAGGATATTCTCCTACTTCTCCTGCTAATGTCAGTAGCGACAGCAACAATAGCAAACCACAATCGATTTCTATCGACTGAGCGAGCGTCGTAATTGGCGTTGACAAAGCAAAATTTATCGATAAGCTGAAGCTAGTCTTAAGCTTCTAATCGCAATCTCAGATTCCTCTCTAAGATAGAAAATATAGAGTATAGCGAGAGAAATAGAGTTATTAACGATCGCAACTTCTGAAACGAGCGATCGCTAACTTACTTTCAATTTTTATACTCTATTGCCAATCGACTACCAAAGGCTGATGCTACCGAATTTAAAATCTGTTTATAACGGTAACTAAATGCCTGGCAAATGCTTAGAGAGGTTAATTACATGGGAAATTCAGGACAGAATCTAGTGCCAGAATACAGTTTAGATCGAGATTGCACTACTTTATCGCGGCACGTACTGCAACAATTTTCTAGTTTCACTACAGAAGCGCAAGATATTAGCGCGATTATGAGTCGTGTCGCTCTAGCAGCCAAACTGATAACTCGCCGTCTCAGTCGTGCGGGTTTGATGGCAGGAGCGTTGGGTTTTACAGGAGAAACCAACGTTCAAGGAGAATCAGTCAAAAAAATGGACATCTACGCTAACGATGTCTTTATTTCAGTCTTCAAACAGAGTGGTTTGGTCTGTCGCCTGGCTTCCGAAGAAATGGAAAAGCCGTACTATATTCCTGAAAACTGTCCTATAGGAAAATACACGCTGTTATACGACCCAATCGATGGTTCTTCTAACGTCGATATCAATCTCAACGTGGGAGCGATCTTCGCTCTGCGCCAGCAACAGGGTGATGACATCGACCAAACGGGATCGGATTTGTTGCAAAATGGTCACAAACAAATTGCCGTAGGTTATGTATTATACGGACCATCTACAGTATTAGTTTATTCTTTAGGTAAGGGAGTTCATTCTTTTATTCTCGATCCTAGTTTGGGAGAATTTATCTTAGCAGAAGAAAATATTCAAATTCCTACACACGGTCCTGTTTATAGCGTCAATGAAGGTAACTACTGGCAGTGGGAAGAATCGATTCGAGAGTATATTCGTTACGTTCACCGTCATGAAGGCTATACAGCTCGGTACAGTGGTGCTTTGGTAGGAGATTTTCACCGTATTTTATTGCAGGGTGGCGTATTTTTATATCCAGGTACGGTCAAAAATCCCGCAGGAAAGTTGAGATTACTTTATGAATCCGCACCTCTGGCATTTTTAGCCGAACAAGCTGGAGGTAAAGCCAGTACGGGTACGGAAAGAGTTTTAGATGTAATACCAGAAAAAATTCATCAGCGATCGCCGCTGGTAATTGGCAGTGTTGAAGATGTAAAACTAGTAGAATCTTTTATTCAAGACTGGACTCGTCGGGAATCTGAAGGAGTTCGAGAAATGTCTGCGAGAAATAAATAGCTAAAACTGCCTTGAAAGCTAAGGTGTAAAAATTTTAACCGAGTTTATTTATAGGAGGAAAACATACGTTATGGCTACTACCAACCATATTTTAGAAATTGGAAACCAATACGGTCAGAGTATCTGGATGGATAATCTCAGCCGCGACATCATTAATTCGGGAGAATTAAAACAGTTGATGGAAGATCGAGGGATTCGCGGTATTACCTCCAATCCTTCAATTTTTGAAAAAGCGATTGCAGGGAATAAAATTTACGATGAAGCGATTGAAGCAGGAATCAAAGCCGATAAATCCGTGCAGGAAATCTATGAATATCTGGTATTTGACGATATTCGTAAAGCTTGCGATATTTTTATGCCCGTATACGAAGCTACCGATGGTTTAGATGGCTACGTCAGTTTAGAAGTTCCTCCCAATTTGGCAAAGGATACCGAAAGTACCATTACCGAAGCGCGTCGTTACTACCAGGAAATAGATCGCCCCAACTTAATGATCAAAATCCCAGGTACGCCAGAAGGTTTGCCCGCAGTCGAACAGGCAATCTCAGAAGGCATGAGCATCAACGTTACGTTGCTGTTTTCCGTAGAAAGCTATATTGATACGGCATGGGCATACATTCGCGGTTTAGAAGCCAGAGCCGCTAAAGGTGAAGATATTAGTAAAATTTCTTCGGTGGCTAGTTTCTTTCTCAGCCGCATCGATAGCAAAGTAGACGATCGCGTCGATAGTAAACTAGACACAGCAAGCGAATCAGCAAAAGAAAAACTTAAAAGCGTCAAGGGTAAAGTGGCGATCGCCAATGCCAAAATAGCCTATCAAAAATACAAAGAAATTTTTGGTAGCGACAGATGGCAAGCTCTAGCTGATAAGGGAGCCAACGTCCAGCGACTTCTGTGGGCGAGTACCAGCACCAAAAACCCCGAATACAGCGATGTGATGTACGTCGATGAGTTAGTCGGCAAAGATACGGTTAATACTTTACCTCCCGATACTATCGAAGCTTGCGCCGATCACTGCGATCCTGCCGATCGCGTCGAGACTAAGGTTGAAGAAGCACATCAAGTTATAGAAACCTTGAAAGATCCAGATGTCAACATCGATCTCGATACCGTAATGGACGAACTATTAGAAGAAGGCATCGACAAATTTATCAAGCCGTTTGAATCTTTGATGTCTTCATTAGAAACTAAAGTCAAGCAACTGGCTGCGGTTTAACGCTAAAAAAGCTTTTAGCTGTTGGCTCTTAGCTATTACCTTAAAAGAAGATTCTCAAACTAGATCGATCGAAAGCCAACAGCTACAGAATAAACGATGGGGGAACTGGAAAAGAGAAACCAGATACTAGTAAATAACTGCACTTGTATCTTAGATTACTCGTCCCGTTCCCCTAATGAGGGAAAGTTGTATTAATCAGCAAGAGTTTTATTAAAGTACGATTGGATAATGGTAGCAATCTTAGAAAATCCCTTACGGGTAGGGCTGCAACAGGAAAGAACTACAGAACCCTCAATAATAGTCATCTTTGGCGCATCGGGTGACTTGACCCAAAGAAAATTAATTCCCGCTATCTATAAACTAAAACAGGAAAATAGATTGGCTCCCGAAATGACTATTGTGGGGGTGGCTCGTAGAGATTGGAGTCACGACTATTTTCGCGAACATCTGCGCCAGGGAATTGAAGAATTTGGCGACGGCATTAGAAACGAAGACTTCTGGAAGGGATTTGCCGAAGGCGTATTTTACTGTTCGGGCAACATGGACGAACCAGAAAGCTATGAAAAATTAAAACAATTTTTAGCAGAACTCGACGGCAAAAGAGGAACGCGAGGCAATCGAATCTTTTATCTAGCAGTCTCGCCCAAGTTTTTCAAACCAGCCTTAAAACAATTAGGTGCGGCAGGAATGCTCGCCGATCCGATGAAACAGCGGATTGTAATTGAGAAACCTTTTGGCAAAGACTTGAGTTCGGCACAATCTTTAAACCGTGCCGTCCAAAAAGTATGTAAAGAAGAACAGGTTTATCGCATCGACCACTATTTGGGCAAAGAAACCGTTCAAAATATTTTAGTGTTTCGCTTTGGCAATGCTATTTTTGAACCTTTATGGAATCGTCAATTTGTCGATCACGTTCAGATTACCGTTGCCGAAACAGTGGGAGTAGAAGAACGAGCGGGCTACTATGAAACCTCTGGGGCAATGCGCGATATGCTGCAAAACCACCTCATGCAGCTATTTGCCATTACCGCTATGGAACCGCCTAATTCTCTCGATGCCGATAGCATTCGCAACGAAAAAAACAAAGTTTTACAGGCAACTCACATTGCCGATGTTAATAACTTAGAGCGAGCGGCAATTCGCGCTCAGTATTCTGAGGGCTGGATGAAAGGCAAGCCAGTTAAAGGCTATCGTCAAGAAGAGGGGGTAAATCCCGATTCTACCACTCCTACTTTTGTCGCTTTAAAGATGGAGATCGATAACTGGCGGTGGAAAGGCGTACCGTTTTATCTGCGTACTGGCAAACGGATGCCCAAAAAAGTCAGCGAAATTTCAATTCACTTTCGCGAAGTTCCCCTGCTGATTTTTCAGTCGGCAGCACAACAGGCGAGTCCCAACATTCTCAGCATGAGAATTCAGCCCAACGAAGGTATAACTTTAAAGTTTGAAGCTAAAATGCCTGGTCCAGACTTGCGGACGCGGACGGTAAACATGGACTTTAGCTATGGTTCTTCCTTTGGTATGGCGACGGCTGATGCTTACCATCGACTTTTACTAGACTGTATGCTAGGCGATCAGACTCTGTTTACCCGTGCCGACGAAGTAGAAGCAGCCTGGCGCATAGTTATGCCAGTAATCGATGCCTGGGAAGCTCCCAGCGATCCCAATCTGATGCCGCAGTACGAAGCAGGAACCTGGCAACCGCCAGAAGCCGAATTTCTGATCAATCGCGATCGCCGTCGCTGGCGTAGGCTCTAAAAAAATAAATAATATGCGATCGACAAATCGACAGTCAACAATTAATAATTTAATTTACCGATTATGGTTTCGCCAATAGTATCTTTACAAGCACCAAAAGACATATCTATAGAAGACATTGAAGCCGAACTGCAATCGCTCTGGCAGAGTCAGGGTATAGATGATGACGCTAGTGCCGTTACCAGAGCGGCAACTTTTAGCCTAATCGTTTACGAACCCGATGGAACGCAACAATTACTAGCTTCATTGGGCTTTTATAGTGGTCCTATCGACGGGATTTCAGGACCGAGAACCGAAGCGGCGATTAAAGCGGCTCAACAAGAATATGGCATGGAAGTTACGGGTAAGTCTAACTCAGAATTACTCAAAAAATTGCAGTCAGAGTTTGAGAAAGCTAAAACTAAAGACAAACTTACTCCCGAAAATAAAACTGCTGCTATCAACTATAGCCCCGATTCATCAGTTACCGTTGCTGATGAAATTGCTGCTTCAAATCCCTGTCGTATTATTACTCTCTGTCCGATTTTAGGAGAAGATACGGGGGTTAAAGCCCAGGTATCGGCATATTGTCCCGTAAACAAGCGCAGCAACAATACTTTGGTTTGTTGTGAATATATTACTTTAAGCGGTACTGCCGAAGCCTTAGAGCGCATCGGTGGCATTATCGAAGCCTTGGCGATCGCCGATTTACCCAAATTTCTCTGGTGGAAAGCTACGCCAACTCCAGACCTGCTTATATTCAAACGCTTAGTCGGCAGTAGCGATACGGTTATTTTCGATTCTAGCGGCTTTATCGATCCCGAGACGGACTTAAAACAGCTATCGGAACTGCAAAAGCAAGAGGCTACCCTGGCAGATATAAACTGGCGCAGACTATCACCCTGGCAAGAATTAACTGCCGCAGCTTTCGATCCTCCCGAACGAAGGGAATCGATCTATGAAGTAGATAAAGTAACTATCGATTACGAACGAGGCAATCAGGCACAGGCACTGATGTTTTTGGGTTGGATTGCCAGTCGCCTCGAATGGACACCAGTAGCCTATAAGTCAGAAGGTGGAGACTACGATATCCGTCGTATCAAATTTAGCGACAGCAATCAGAGAGAAATAGAAGCCGAACTAGCAGGTATACCTACTGCTGACTGGGGTGATATTCCAGGAGATTTAATTAGCTTGCGTCTCAGTTCTAAAAACCTCGATGCCGACTGTTGTACCGTACTCTGTTCCAGTACCACAGGCTGTATGAGAATGGAAGCTGGAGGTGGCGCACAATCTTGTTACATCGAACAAGTTACCCCATTGTCCGACCAAAAAACCGAGGAATTACTCGGTCAACAACTACAACGAATTGGTAGGGAAGTTCTTTATGAAGAGAGTATGAGCGTGACCGCTAAAATACTACAGTTAGCTCAATAGACATTGAAGCGTAAAATCTAAATGCGATCGCGGCGGAGAAAAATATCTCTCCGCTTATTTTCTTTATGTTTAGTCAGCAAATCAACTTGTTGAGACAGTCTAATAACTCCTTAGCCGTGTATGGTTTTGGTAATAAAGCGTCGATTTCAACACTGGCAGCTTCAGCCAATTTGTTGTTTGATGCCAATCCACTAGTAGAAATAATCTTCAATTGTGGTTTAATTTTATGTAAAGCGCGGATAGCGGTCAAACCATCCATAGAGGGCATCATCATATCCATTAACACCGCAGCAATGCGCTCTCGATGTTGAGCGTAGACGGCGATCGCCTCAATGCCATCACTAGCTGTTAAGACTTGGTAGTTGTATTTTTCTAACAGAATTTTGGTAATTTCGCGAATGTTGAGTTCGTCATCTACGACTAAGATTGTTTCTCCACTTCCCTGGGGCAGATTAGAGTCTTCTGCTGGCTGTAATTGGTTTGACTCGGTTGCTGGTAAGTACACTTTAAATTCAGTGCCTCTTCCGAGTTCGCTATAAACTTTCAGAAATCCACCGTGGCTTTTAACAATTCCGATTGTAGTTGACAAACCAAGTCCCGTTCCTCGACCTAACTTTTTGGTGGTAAAAAAAGGCTCGAAAATTTTTTCTAATATCTCCGAACGAATACCCGTTCCCGTGTCTACAACACTAATAACAATGTAGGCTCCGACTCTAGCATTAAGATCGATTTGAGCATAGTGTTCGTCGATAAAAATATTTTCCGCAGCAATTGTCAGAGTACCGCCATCGAGCATAGCATCGCGAGCATTAATGCAGAGATTCATCAACACTTGGTGCAGTTGAGTTGCATCGCCATATACCGTCCAAAGATTTTTAGTCGCAATGTCTACAATGACTTCGATCGATTTGGGAAATGTCTGTCGGGCAATTTGCAAAACTTCCGACAACAGATGTTTGACCTGAACTTGATGTCTTTTTCCTTCTTCTACGCGAGCAAACGATAGTATTTGCTTGACCAAAGCCGCTCCGCGTCTGGCACTGGTTTCTAAAATCTTGAGAAATTCCTCACTCTGCTCGTCGAGGTCGGTAAACTTCAACCCCAATACTTGCGATACTGCCAGTATTGGAGTCAGGATATTGTTAAAATCGTGGGCAATACCACTGGCAAGAGTGCCGAGGCTCTCCAAACGTTGAGCGCGAATAAACTGCATTTCTAGCAGTTTCTTTTCGGTAATATCGGTATTGACGACCAGGATCGAACTCGGTCGCTCTTCTTGATCTCGTACTAGTGTCCAGCGACTAGAAACAATTATCTCTTTACCAGCTTTAGTAACTTGGTGTAGTTCATTTTGCCAAGAACCATGTTGGTTAAGACTGGCATGAATGTCTGGAAGCCGTTCGGTAATTTTTACTTTTCCATACAAAAGCTCGTTAGCATTTTTGCCAATTGCCTCGGAAGCTTGCCAGCCATATAAATTTTCTGCTCCTTTATTCCAAAAGCGAATTGTATTGTCTAGCTCTCGTACGATAATTGCATCGGTAGTAATCTCTAACAGGGCGGCTTGTTCGAAAATTTTTTGTTGGGCTTGCTTGTAATCGGATAGGTCGAGTACAAAACTAATAGCTTCTTGAGAACCTTCTAACAAGGCACCGCCGACCATTACGGAAATATATCTACCATCTCGGCAAATAAACTCTTTCTCAAAGGGATTGCAGCTTCCCGACTCCAGTAACTGTTCTTTTGCTGCTCGATCCAAATGTTGGTATTTTGAAGGAGTGATTTCGTCTAAGCCCAATAAACCCCCTTGTAGTGACTGGCGATTGTATCCCACCATCTTGAGAAAGGCATCGTTAGCTTCGATAATGTTGCCATTGAGATCGGCGCAAATAATGCCAATAATATTAGATTCGACTAATCTTCTAAACCGCGCTTCACTTTGTTGCAGTGCTAAGAAAGCTAGCTCTTTTGCTTCTTGTGCCTGTTGGCGTTTGGTAATTTCTTGTTGCAAACAGACATTTTGTTCTGTCAATCTTTTGGTTAGATTTTGAAGATGAAGATGAATGTTAACCCGAGCTAAAACCTCTTCATGTTCTAACGGCTTGGTAATATAATCGACTGCCCCAAGCTTTAACCCTTCGAGCTTATTGGTGCGATCGCTCAAAGCAGTCATAAAAATTATGGGAATATCCTGCGTAGCGCGTTTGGTTTTCAAACGACGGCAGGTTTCAAACCCGTCCATTTCTGGCATGAGGATGTCTAATAAAATCAGGTCTGGTGGAGCATACTCAGCCATCTCAATGGCACTTTCTCCTTCTTCCGATACCACAACTTTAAAGCCAGAATTCTCTAAAAAATCTAGCAGTAATTCTAAATTAGTAGGAGTATCGTCAACGACCAAAATAACGTTTTGTTCGGTAGTATTAACCTTCATTAATATCTGACTGCAGTTGTTTCAAAAATTCTCGAATTTGTTTTCCTTTAAAATTTTTTGCAAGTGTACGAAGATGACTGGCAAACGTTACCCATTGGCTGTCTGACTTTTCAAGACGATTGACTCGCGCAGTTATCCCTCTAAGATCGCCTCTCATAGCTAAATCGAGTAACGTAGCTATTTCTTGGGCAGGGGGAATTAAGAGCGGCTCGACAGCAACAGAAATTTCTTTCTGCTCATTTTTGCGGTTTTTTACTGGTTTTTTATTTTTTACGCCATCTTCATAGATCCATTCTAAACTCAAATGAATTTCTAATTTTTGTAAAAGATCTTTTTCCCAAAATGGTTTGGGTAAAAAATCGTCGCAGCCAACCTCTAAACTTTGCTGGCGGTCGAAACCAAACACGCTAGCTGAAATAGCTACAATCGCCACCTGCGCAATTTCTGGCAGCTTTCTAAGCCGTCGAGTAGCTTCAAAACCATCCATCTTTGGCATGGTCAAATCCATAAAAATTAGATCGGGTTGAAACTCCCTTGCTTTAATTAAACCTTCAGAGCCGTTCGCTGCTTCTACTACTTCAAACCCTAAAGGTTCTAATAGATTGACCAGCACCGCACGATTCATGCAGCGGTCGTCTACTACCAAAACTTTCTTTTTAGAGCCTTTGAAACCAACAACTCGATTGGCTTGCCCCTCGCTTGGTTTCTTGCCACGGTTTACGACTGGCAGTTCTAGCTCGAACCAAAAAACGCTACCTCGACCGAGAACACTCTTAACCTGTAGTTCGCTGTTCATCATTTGCACGATTTGCCGACTGATTGCCAATCCCAATCCCGTGCCTTCTGTCTTGAGATTCGCTGCGCCTGCTTGCTGAAAAGGCAAAAAGATTGCATCTATTTGCTCTGATGCGATCCCCGTACCAGTGTCGCGTACTTCAAACCGTAGTTTGTTATGATGAGTGCCTACTTTAAAAGTAACGCCGCCTCGATCGGTAAACTTAATCGCATTACCCAAAAGATTGATTAAGACTTGTCGTAACCTTTTTTCATCAGCATAGAGCAAATCTGGTAAGTTAAGAAACGGTTGGTAATTTAAATAAATATCCTTTTGTTGGGCGCGGATGCGGCAGACTTCTACAATATTCTCTAGAAATGCAGACAACTGGAACTCTTGGGGATATAGTTCCATTTTTCGCGCTTCGATCTTAGAAATATCTAAAATATCGTTAATCAGCGTCAGTAAGTGAGTGCCACATTGATAAATAACGTTTACGCCCTTCTGTTGCTTTTCTGTTAAATTGGTTTCTCTCTGAAAGATCTGGGCATAGCCTAAGATCCCGTTGAGTGGAGTACGCAGTTCGTGACTCATGTTAGCTAAAAATTCGCTCTTAGCCCGACTGGCAGCTTCGGCTGCTGATTCGGCTCGTTGGCGATCGCCAATTTCTTGCTGTAGCTGTAAATTTTTGTCTTGCAACTCTAAGGTTCGCTGCTGTACCGCGGTTTCTAGCGTTCGATTGTATGTCTCTAGCTGGTTATAAAGACGGGCATTCTCGATGGAGATCGCAGCTTGAGAAGAGAGAAGTTGTAAAACTTTTATTCGTTCTTTTGTAAATGCTCCAACGGTGAGATTATTCTCTAAATAAAGAATGCCAACGAGTTTACCCTGATTAATAATTGGCATACATAAAATTGATTTGGGTCGATAGTTGAGGATATAGCTATCCTGGGTAAAAATTCCCTCACGTGTAGCATCATTTAGTAAAACATTCTGGTGTGTTTGCTGTACGTAGTTAACAACGGATGTTGGTAACTGTTGGAAGGATTCTAGTGGGTGAGACTGCTGCACGTCTATCTCTTTATCTACGCTGCCCGAAGCTTCGATCGATAATTCCCCTGCCGTTTCTAAAATGAGAAATCCCGTTTCGGCACCAGCATTAGCGATGACAACCCCCATCAATTTAGCCAGCAAATTTTGCAAAACTATTTCGCCAGAAAGAGCTTGGGAAGCTTCGATAACTGCTGCTAGATCGATTTCACCCGAACTAGTGGCACTGGTACCAATCGAGCTATTGCTCTTTAAATCCTGGCTACGACGCTCCGATATCTGAGTAAAAATTTGAGGATATTTAGCTTCTAAATCTTTGACTTTTGCTATTGCTCCCCAGCGAACATATCCGTAGTAGGCATCGGTTAAATAGTTTAGAGCGACTTGCTCTTTGCCATGCTGGAAACAAAACTTTGCCGCCAGCTCATTAGAAAGCGCTTCTTCCTGAATGTAGCCCTGCTCTTTAGCACCAGCAATAGCGCGATCGTAAAGGGCGATCGCCTGTTCTTCTCGTCCGAGAACCACGGCTCGCTCTGCCTCGACTAAGTCACATTTATGCTGAAAATTTATCGGGGCGCAATCTGCCCATTTTTGCAGCTTTTCTCTATTGCTAGCTATTTTATTTAAAATATGTTTTTGTCGTGAATCTGTCTCCGAGGGATATATTGCCAGTCGCGCTAGAGAATCGTAAAAATAAAATATTGGCACTGCCAAAAATGCTTGGACTCCATCCAAATACTGCTCGGCGCGCTCGGCATTTTCTAGTGCTTGTCGTTCCTCACCAAACAAACAGCTAAGGATGAGTTTGTTTAAATAAAAGTAATGGAGTCCAGTTCGGTCATTGGCTTCAAGCAGCAGCGATAAAGACTTTTCTTCGTCGAAGGCTTTACCCAATAAACGCGAATAGCGATCGCCAGGTTCTAACAGGTTAAGCACCGACTGCCGAAAGATTTGATTCCAATTCCAGGCATTTTCTTGCTTGAGTTGAGCCAAAACTTCGCCAACTGTTGCCATTTCTGCATCAAGACCGAGTAATTCACTGCCGATGTAGTAAGAATATTGACATTTTTGCATGGCAGCATAGCCACCATATTCAAGTTGTCCGTTTTCTAGTCCAAAAGAGTAACCAGCCTGTAGCAGTGGTATAGTTTCTCTGGCATGAACTTTGCCATGCATCGTACACGCTGCCGTGACGAAGAATACACTTGTCTTCAGTTCTGAAGCTTCAAACCGTTCTACGAGGTTTAAAGCCAACTGTCCGAATTTGTAAGCTGCTTCAGTATCTCCGACAATGCCGTTGAGAATGACACCGTAACAAGCATAGCCATAAGGAGAAAAAAGTGAATTTCCATAAGTAAGGGATAGATTTACCTGTTGACAGATAACTAACGGAAATAGTGTCGGTGCAGCTTGATAGGTAGGAGAACCCATACTTAACAGCATCTGCATGGCTGCTAGCTTTTCTACCTCTGTCATCACTGGTAGCTCGAGCAAAAATTCAATATCTTTCCCTGCTAAATGTGTAGCCGTTACCGCCAGCGTCTGCTGTATCTCTGAGAAACTTGGCGACTCTGGTAAATTAATCCCCAGCAGCTTTAGTCCTTCCAACCCAATTTTGACGGCTTCAAGTTGTTTGACCTGTGCCATGCAGGCTTGTATTTTGACTTCATAAACTTTCATTTTGTCGATGGAGGTTTTAGCTTGTTCTAAGACAACCATTGCCCATAGCTCCATTTGCTCGAAGTTGCCGTTGAGGTACGCTGCTTCTATCGCTAATTCATAGAGCGATAGAGTTAGTTGGTAACAATCCTGCCAGCAGCTGTCTGGCAATAACTCCAGACCCATTTTCAGGTAACGAATCGTGGGTTCGTAAGCCGTAGCTGCTTTTGCCTTTTTGCCTGCGATAAAATTTAGTTCGGCTAGCTCGATTTTTTCTAAATCGGAGAGGAGAGCTTTTGCGTAGTTTAAGTGGTTGACCAAAGCAAAAATCTTTTCTTCTTTTTCTTCAGGAGAAGTATTTTGCAAGAGCAACCGACCAATTTTGAGATGAGTTGCCTTTTTTTGTGAATCTACAATTAAAGAATAGGCTGCCTGCTGAACTCTGTCGTGTAAAAATTTATAGGCAACAGCAACTTTTTTATTGGGTTGGCGGTCGATTACTAAAGGAATTTTATAAGCTTCGTCTAAGGGCAAAATCAAACCTGCCTGCAACGATTCCCACAAATCTATAGCGGTTTCGGTTTGAGATTTTTGATGCACGACACTGAGAACGTCGAGAGTAAATTTATCTCCAATACAGGCAGCCAATTTTAAAACATCCTGAGTTGTTGGCGGCAGTTGTCGAACTCGCTCGACCATTAATTCAACGACGTTATCAGTAATGTTAATAGCTTTAAGCTGTCCGATCTGCCACTGCCAGCAGCCTCGATCGAAGTTGAATGTTAATAAATTTTCTCTGGCAAGAGATTTGAGCAGTTGTGTTAAGAAAAAAGGATTGCCCTGAGTTTTATTCCAGAGTAATTCAGCTAGGGGCAGAGACTTTTGGAAATCGACGTGTAGGGTATCGCTGACTAATTGATTGACATCGGAAATCTGCAAAGGTTGCAAAACTATCTGGTTGAGAGCGACACCAGATTTTTGAATTTCTTCTATGGTCGAACTCAACGGATGAGTCGCACTAACTTCGTTGTTCCGATACGCGCCAACAATTAATAAATATTGATTTTTTGAACCGAGCAATAATTGAATTAGCTTGAGAGATGCCGTATCTGCCCACTGCAAATCATCCAAAAACACTACCAGTGGATGTTCTGGTTGACAAAATAGACGAATGAATTGCTGAAATACACGATTGAATCGATTTTGATTTT
This sequence comes from Myxosarcina sp. GI1, assembly GCF_000756305.1. Classification (NCBI taxonomy): domain Bacteria; kingdom Bacillati; phylum Cyanobacteriota; class Cyanophyceae; order Pleurocapsales; family Pleurocapsaceae; genus Myxosarcina; species Myxosarcina sp. GI1. The sequence continues at coordinate 2,053 of NZ_JRFE01000007.1, read as the reverse complement.
CGATCGCGCCCAATTGAGGTATATCTGGTTGAGAGCCAATAATAAGTTCGACTTTGGGAATAACATCGGTTATGACTCGCCCGTTTGCTCCGAGTGTTGCTAAAAGTTTTGTTTGCCAAACTGCTATTTTTTCGGGTTTTTGGGTCAACAACTGCTCGGTTAACTCTTGAAAAGCCTGAATAAAAGCAGCATAGGGAACATTACGCTTGAATTGGTCGAATTTACCAGCAATAAAGTAACTTTGCTGGCGAGCTATAGGTTTGTGAACTTCGTTGACAACTGAAGTTTTACCAATTCCCGAATAGCCACTCACTAAAAACAGTTCGGTCGCGCCGTGAGAAACGCGATCGAAGGCATTAATCAAGTCAGCAACTTCTGGTTCTCGTCCATAGAGCTTTTGTGGTGCGATCGCCTGACTGTATGAATCTAACTGTCCAATCTGAAAATATTCGATTTTTTCTTTTGCCTGTAGTTGTTGCCAACATGCTTCCAGGTCGGCTTTTAGACCCAAAGCACTTTGATATCTTTCTTCAGCCGTTTTGGCTAATAACTTCATGACGATATCTGATACTGCCTGGGGAATTTGGCTGTCGCATTCTCTAGGTGGTGTGGGTGATTTGGCGATATGACAATGGATTAATTCCAGAGCGTCTGTAGCTGTAAATGGTAATCGACCTGTGAGCATTTCATAAAAGGTGACACCTAAAGAGTAGAAGTCAGTTCGATAGTCAATCGAGCGATTCATCCTGCCAGTTTGTTCTGGTGACATATAAGCAAGGGAACCTTCAAACAGATTGGCATTGCTAAAAGTTTTATTTTCTCTAGATAGACGCGATGAAATACTAAAGTCAATAATCTCGACGCGTTTTTTTTGAGAATCGATGAGAATATTGGCGGGTTTGATATCTTTATGAATGATGTTGTCGTGATGGAGCCGAGCCAGTATTGAAGAAAGTTGAATAGCAATTGGCAAAAAAGTTTTTAGCTCGAACTTGTCTGTAGCGATCGCTCTATACAGTGGTTCTCCCCCAAAGTCTGACAAAATTAACGCCAAACCATTCTGATAACTTTCTAAAGTCAGAGGTTTGACTACACCTTCTATCGTCAGAGACTGCAGTATTTGATACTCATGTCTCAATTTAGCGAGTTGTTCTATTGAAGGATACTCGGTTTTGAGTGTTTTAATAATTACCGAGGTTGTCTCTGACACTTTGGCAGCCCGATAAATGATAGTAGTGGCATTTTCGTCGAGGACTTCAATAAGGTTGTAACCAGCAATTTTACTCATTTCGCTCTTCAGCTTTTAAATAAATCTTATCGCTTTGGCTCTGAGTATACTGATTTTCTGAGAAACGCTATAATAGCCTGCCAATTTTAAATAGATAAATTGAGGATGACACGAAGACGCAGAGATATAATTTTCTCATCATTAATTAATTGACACAGCCCTAGTCTGTCAATTTTAGGTTTTCAGTTCGAGTACTTCAGTAGAAGATACCAAGATTAAAAATATCGAAGATTCGCTCGCGATTGCCGATTTATCTAAATTCCCCTGGTGGAAAGCCACACCAACACCATACCTAGCTCGGTCAACAACTACAAGGTACTGGTAGAGAAGTGCTTTATGAAGAGAGTATGAGCGTTACCGCTAAAATACTACAGCTAGGTCAATAGACTTTTACAGCAGTTTTTAGTTGCATGGACTACGTTCATAAATAGCTGGTTTTAAGCTATTAGCTGTTAGCCAATTATTGAGTTCGGTCGATGTGGTCTACCCAATTGAAAAGTGCAGTAAGAGTTGGCAAAGAATTACGACATTGATTTTTGTAAGGGCAAAAAATCTTTTGCCCTTATGGTTTATTTGTAGCTATTTCGTACAGTTAACTAAATAAAAGTATCGGCAACAACGGCAAGTCCCTGGAAATTCATGGCATCAGAACCAATTGCACCGAGATTATACGCCGCACCAGTTTCGAGATCGACAGAATAAAGAGTAGAGCCAGAAACGGCAAAAGCCGCATTCTCACCCTCAGCCAGAGAAAAGATATCGAAG
>NZ_JRFE01000005.1 GCF_000756305.1 Myxosarcina sp. GI1 | reverse complement strand
GGCGGTGCTCCTAATAGCAATACCAACCCCGATTACGACTTTAGTACTTTTGAACAAAGTGGTGAAGGCGATCCCAACGAATTAATCAAACAAAGCCCCTTTGGTCGCCTGCTAGACCTTCCTGGCATCGACAGTGCCGAAGATATCTTTGGTAACGTCGGCGGTGGCGGTTTTGGCGGCGGTGCTGATGGTGCTAGTAATCCTTTTGCTAACTTCAATCCTCTAGAAGAAGGTAATCCTTTAGTTGAAGGAGATGAGCCTGATGTTTCCTTTGGCGGTGCTGGCAATGGTGCTGGTAATGCTGCTCCTGGTAAAGGCGGCAAACCTAACTCGATGGATGGTGACAATGCCCCCGATGAAGACAGCGGCAACTCCAGAATGGGCGGTGATAGGTCTACTGGCGGTAGCAGCCCTCTTGGCAGCAATGCTGGTGGTGCTGTTGGTGGCAATCCTTTTGAATTTGACCCGACGGCAGATTCTTCCAATTCTTCCGATATTCCTTCTGGAAATACTTTCCTTAAGGGCGAAGTTCCCGAAGGTCTTTCTGACGAGGAACTTGCTGTTTCTAGTGGAGTAGCTGACAGCGAAGATGCACCTGCTGAAAACAACAGTTCTCCTGGAGATAATTCTATGGAATCTAATTCTAACTATAATTGGGATTTTGATTTCGCTGATTTTGGTAGCCTTAACCAAGATTCTTCAAGCGATGGCGGTGCTTCGGAACCCGCAGATGAAGAACCATTGTTTGATGAGATTGATTTTCAAAATCTTCAGGCGAACGATGGAGAAAACACGAATGCTTCTGTCAGTGAAGTTCCTATTTTCAATGCTGAAACCAACGAATTACTGCTTCCCAACGGCGTTAAAGTCAACCCTTCCAACGAAGATGGCGAACTCGATATTTCGCTAGAGGCTCCTGTCTTTAACGAGGACGGTTCAGAGGCTGGCAATCTTAAGATATCTTTCCCTGATTTTGTTGAAGACTACTATAGTTCTGTTTTCAATAGCGATGACATGATAGAAGTCTTTCGCGGTAGCGGCTCTGAAATTTTCAGTTCCGAAATCTCTGACATTGAGGGTAATTCCAATCTATTTGGTATTGATACTCCTGTTCTTGGAGAGGATAACGTACTGCAAGTTCCTGGTGGCTTTGAGATTGACCTTTCTGGAATCATGGGTGATATGTAGTTGCTTAAGATAATTCCTTAGCCGACTCAAATCTATTCACAAATCAGGGTCGCATTGCAGATTTGCCAGTGCGACCTTGGTAATATACCTTCACCTAGATCGCGATTTCCTCGCTACGACCCAATCGACGCACTATTTTTCTCGATAATTAAATAAGAAGCAATGACTGATAATTTAATACAACTATCCTCATCCAATGGCAAGAAAACCGCTAATAGAGACGGTAATGGCACCAAGGCGTTTGCGGAGCTAGCCGAAGGCATCGCCACCCAAACTAAGAAACCCGAACCAGAGATTCCGCAACTGACCGTAGCTCAGGCACTGGTCAAAGTCCTAGAAAACTTGGGAGTTAAAGAAGCGTTTGGCGTGTCTGGCGGCGCGATGGCAACGGTGTGGGGTGCTTTGTCTAATAGCCCGTCAATTGACGTACTGCACTGCCGTCACGAGGGAGGAGCCGCCTTCGCCGCTACAGAGGCTCACTTTGCAAGCGATCGCCCGATTGTGGTCTTTACTACCGCAGGTCCCGGCATTACCAACGCTCTAACAGGTCTGCTGGCAGCAAGGGATGAAGGAGCGAAGGTCATTCACCTCTCAGCCTGTACTTCAGCCCCGCAGCGCGGACGCTGGGCAATTCAAGAAACGAGCGACCAGACAATTCCCCAGGGCGGAATTTTTACCTCTGGTGCTTTGTTTAACTATGCAACGGTTTTAGAATCCCCACAGCAACTTCCCCAAATCGCCCGCAGATTGGCACTAGGTTTGGCACAGCCAGGGGGTTTTGTAGCTCATATTAGTATTCCGACTATCGTTCAGTCCACCCATATTGAAACTCTTATCCCTGAAGTTAATCTCACTCCTGCGCTTCCAGTTCCCAGCCAGTCAACGGTGGAGATGGCGGCACAGTTACTCTCGGAAGGATCTTTTGCAATTTGGGCTGGTTTTGGCGCACGAGGGGCAGCAGCAGCGATCCGCGAACTGGCAGAAAGAACTGGAGCCGCCGTTATGTGTTCTCCTCGTGGTAAAGGCATTTTCCCCGAAAATCATCCCCAATACGTAGGTGTAACAGGCGTAGGCGGACACGAATCGGTGATGAACTACATGCAGGAGCGATCGCCTCAACGTATTCTGGTACTGGGAACCCGTCTTGGCGAACCGACTTCTTTCTGGAGTAAAGATATGGTTCCCGCTCAGGGATTTATTCACGTTGATGTCGATCCTAAAGTTCCTGGTGTCGCTTTTCCGTTTGCAGTTACTTTTCCCGTTATCTCGGATGCCAATATCTTTGTAAAAGCATTACTCAAGAACTTTCCCAGGCAAACCGAGCAAAACTTCGCTCTACCAAATCCCGAAAGGAACGAAATCGCTCCAGCTGGGAGCAACTTAGTAAGACCTGAAATCCTGATGGAGGCAATTCAGCGCGTCGTGATTGAGGGTAGCGATGCAGTCGTTCTGTCTGAGTCGGGAAATTCCTTTACCTGGACGACTAATATGCTGAGGTTTCCCCAAGCCAATCGCTACCGAGTCAGTACGGGAGTTGGTTCGATGGGACACAACGTTACTGGAGTCGTTGGCGCAGCCAGAGGACGTAACGGTAAAGCTGTGGCGATCGTCGGCGATGGCTCGATGCTGATGAATAGCGAAGTCAGCACGGCAGTTAAGTATCAGCTTCCTACCGTTTGGATCGTTCTCAACGATGCTTACTACAATATGTGCAATCAGGGGATGACTCTTTTAGGGATGAAAGGGGCGGATGCCAAACTACCAGACACGAATTTTAGTCTCATTGCTCGCGGCATGGGTGCTGAAGGTATCCGCGTCGAAGCTGAGGCGGGACTTGAGGCAGCACTAGAAAAAGCGATGGCGGCAACAGGTCCTGTGGTGCTTGATGTCACTATCGACCCCACTCGCTTTGCACCTTCTAAAGGACGTAACAAGAGCCTCAGCGCTCAGGGCGTTAAATCTACTAAGCAGGAGCAGAAAGAAAAGCAAGTTTCGTTTCCCTTGGTCTAAGCCCTGGCAAAACTAATACTCCAAAACTAGAACCTGGGAAATTGGGTTGATTTTTCCTGCCCTTTTCCCCATGCCTGTATTTAAAGCTTTGTTTGTTGATGGGCGACTTAGCAGATCGATGCGATCGCCTGAACGAAAACTTGAAGTTATTAGCGACAATTGTTAGCTAAATGTAACTTTTCTTTTGTTGAAACTGACATTTTATTTGTTTTTCTTTCTAGTAAAAACAGCTTGGCAAAATCGAAACATAAAATATTGCTGAATTTCGACCGAAAACACGGTCGAGTTATGTCAGTTTGTTTATCAATCTAAATAAATTCAACTAAATAGTTTAGTCGTTCATCTAAAAAATAGTCACTTTGTCAAAAGATAGTTGATTGGCATGGCTTATTACATTCTGTAACCTAATTCTTAGAAGCGTAGGTTTTTTTGAAGCTTATCTTACAAAAGAACAGCGATTTATCTCTCGGATTTTACTCAAAAACTACTACCAGGCTCGAACTTTAAAGCATTAGGTTTAGACATAAAAAAATTAGGTTACGTTCCCTGCCGTAAAACGGAACAGCAACCCAAAGAGGCGCGATTGGGGCTTTCAAGCTCCATAAACTGAATTCAGTTCACAGCCTCTGAAAAATATTCTCCAATTTAGGGCTTGCGTAACCGTTTGTCAACCTAATTTTACTTAAATAGACCGAGTTGGGAAGTGAAGTTTATTGACGATAAAAAAAATAGGAAAAGCCAGCTTGTCTTTTCTTTATTCAATTACCGATCGCTTGAATTTACTTACTTATAGTGACTAATAGACTTACTTAATGACTACCAACAATAGCAAACTATTAGCTGAATCAGGTGTAGAAGGGGAGCAGCGTGGAGCTTTTTGAAACTGTTACACGAATGGGTCACGAACAAGTTCTTTTTTGTCATAACCCAGAACAAAATTTAAAGGCAATAATTGCGATTCACGATGCCAGCCTGGGTTCGGCAATGGGAGCAACTCGCTTGTGGCCTTATGTAAGTGAAGCCGATGCACTGCGAGATGTTCTTCGCCTCAGTCGCGGCATGACCTACAAAGCAGCCTGTGCCAACATTCCCGTTGGTGGCGGTAAAGCGGTAATCATTGCCGACCCGCGAGCTAAAACCAGCGAACTTTTGAGAGCTTATGGACGATTTGTCAACAGCTTGAACGGACGTTTTATTACGGGACAGGATGTAAATCTTTCTCCCCGCGACGTGCGGGAAATCTGTCGGGAAACTAAGTATGTTGTGGGAGTATCAGAAAAATCTGGAGGACCCGCTCCTATAACAGCATGCGGAGTTTTGCTTGGGATAAAAGCGGCAGTAGAGTTTGGCTTACAAAAAAGACTCGACGAGCTAAAAATTGCTATTCAAGGACTGGGAAATGTTGGCAGCAATCTGTGTAAGCTTCTCTACGAAAAGGGAGCAACTCTTTTTGTCACCGACATTAATTCAGAAAGAACGGCAGAAATTAAGCGCCTTTACGGAGCTACAGTTGTAGAACCCGATGAAATTTATACTCTCGATGTTGATGTCTTTTCCCCCTGTGCTTTAGGAGCAACTTTAAACGACTCAACTATTCCTCTACTCAAAGCTTCTATTGTTGCTGGAGCTGCTAATAATCAGCTTGAAAACGAACAGCTACACAGCAAACTCCTTAAATCCAAAGGTATTTTTTATTGTCCCGACTACGTTATCAATGCTGGCGGCTTGATCGACGTTTACAACGAAATGATTGGCTATGAGGAACACAAAGCTTTTAAACAGCTAAACGGTATTTATGACACCTTGCTGGAAATATTTAACATTGCCAAGCAACAGGACATAACCAATTTTGAAGCTGCTCAAAAATTAGCAGAGGAACGCATTAAAAAAGCGAGATTGCAAAAAGCGACAAAGGAACACTAACGAAAGGATTAATTAATGGAAGAAAATACCTTTGCCACATCTGCGTATATTGCCACTTCTTCCGAAATGGCTTTTGACTATCTCTGTAGCCTGGAGAATCTTGATGACTGGACTCTCTACAGCCGCATGATCGAAAAGATTGATGAAGATACGTGGTTGGGTACTGCCTCTGGCTATCAAAACAATCTTTACTACCACGTCAAACGAATAGAAAATCCTTTCTTTCGCGGTATTGAATGGCACTGCGGCTTCGAGTACCAAAAATATTTTCAGGTTTATCCCGTTTTCCTGTTTCCACCAGAATACATCGAACCCGGTACGGACGAACCAGGAGTTTATTTTCACTGGCTCAGCTTTGTCGATCCCAAGCGGCGAACGCCAATGATCATGCAGGGAATTGAAACTGTCCACACTTCCGAATGTCGCTCTTTAAAAGCGATTTTGGAGCGCAGCACTGGTAGAACTGAAGCCGCTCAGGGACGCTATCAGATTGATACTGACACTATCTATGTCAATGCTCCAATCGAGTTAGGTTTTGAATACCTGCAAGATCTCCGCAACATGGAAGACTGGGCGCATTTTCTCCATGCCAATGGCGAGATTGCCCCAGATTCGGGTAACTTCCTCGATGAATACAGCCAGAAGGTAGAAGTCAGCCTGCGGACTCATGACCTTAACAACTACTACCTAATCGAACAAAACTTTTACTATCCCGACGACGATTTCACCCAGCGTTGTCCAACGGTAATCATTCCCTGTTCCTACGCTTTTGGCGACCCAGATGCACGAGGATTTATTCAACACCGAATTACCTTCTGGCCCCTGCATAAATCTTTGCGTCGCGGCAAGCTACAGATTCAGGACTACGGAGCTGAAAGCATGAACGTCAAGCGTTTGCTGGAAGCCAAAGCAGGTAACACGGAAACATTTGCCCATGGTATGAGCTACAAACCCGCTGACTCCAAAGCAACTGTAGCTTCTGCCTAAAGCTGAAACTCTATTTATACACATTATTTGCACCGCATAAGAGATAAAACTCAAGCAATTGATTTGTTTATGTTTGCCAAAGCCGAATTTGAGCTTTAGATAAATCACTATCAGCAATTATCTCTGATTTCAAGGTACGACACTAACACAATTTGAAATTGGAAATTTGAAATGGAAGAAACTTTGAACGAACAGACTCCACCAGCAAACGCTACAGAGGGACAAACTCCCCCAGTAAATTCTACAGAGGCACAAACTCCGCCAACAAACGCGGCACCTGGCAACGAAGACGTGATTCCTAGCCTTCCAGCGCAGTACTCCAGTGGCAACGCCGGATTTTTTAACCGCCAGAACGAGGCTGTGCCTACAGCCGTAACAGTTGGTCCCGACGGCGCACTTTACGCCTCTGAGCTAAGCGCGTTGCCCTACCCCGAAGGCTACGCTCGCGTGCTGCGCGTGGGCGAACCTGAAGGCGTTGCCAGCTTCGACGGACGCACTCCAGGCGGCATTGGTCAGATCTACGCCAGCGGCTTCGAGCAGATTAACGGTCTAACCTTCGACGAAGACGAGGCACTTTACGTCCTCGAATACGAAAATGGCAGCACCGTTTACGATCCCACCCTCTCTACCGAAGACCTGCCGCCGAGCCGCTTGATTAGGGTAGACCCAGACGGCACGCGCGAGCAGATCTCTGGTGAGGAGCTGCGCTTTGGAAACTACGTGTTCGCGCACGAGGGCAAGGTTTACGCCGCAATCAACAACGGCGATGTTGAAGAAGGTCAGGTTCTTGCCTACGAGCAAAACTCTAAGTCTGGCGAGTGGTCATACGAGGTCGTAGCGAAGAACCTTAAAAACCCACGCGGCATGGATATTGGTCCCGACGGCAACCTCTACGTTCTCGAATCAGGCGATGGCACGCCAGCAGACGACCCGAACGTTGACGACGCGCTAAGCGTTCAATTCATTCCAGGTTTGGTCAGCCAGCGCGCTGGCTATACTGGCGCGATTGGTAGAATCGACTTAAAAAACGGTGGTTACGAACGGCTTTATGAGGGTTTGCCCTCGACCATCGAATACGACCCGAACACTGGCGAAGACCGCATCCTTTCCATCGGTCCAAACGGTCTGGCGATCGACAACGACGGCACGGCATGGATCGCCTCTGGAGGCGGTCTCTCAGAGGATACTGCTGAGGCGTTGGGCGAATTTGGCGAAGGCTTACGCGGTGTACTTAAGTTGGAAGGTTTGTTTGGCAAAGATCCCTCGCAGGCGACCTGGACTCTGGCGTTGGACACGGTGCAATACGCCCTCAAAAATGGTCCGGACGGCGCAACCACGCTGTTCAACACCCAGAGCAACCTGAACGACATCGAGGTCGGTTCGGACGGCAATCTTTATGCCGTCGATGCGGCGCGCAACGTGATGTACGGCATCAGCCCAGACGGTGAAGAGGTAGAAAGCGTCACCGTGCTACAAAAGACCCCGCC